>NZ_KV817272.1:121599-157049 GCF_001814605.1 Corynebacterium sp. HMSC074C01
TGGAACTAGTCGCTGGCTTCGGTATGGCTTATTCCCGCCCCTGTCTGAAAATGATCCGGGGGTGATGCCGCCGAAGACAGTGACATCCTCAAACTGCTAATAGGAACCCGACCCAGCCCAGGTGGTATGAGGTCTCACAGTAATGTGGATGCCAGCGCAAGCATGTCCGACAACCCCAGCGATGAAGCTTAAATAGTCCAACTTCTAATTCATCGCTAGGAGGCATACACCCATGGCCTATGACTTCGTCATTGGCGTAGACGTCGGCAAATACTTCCACCACGCCTGCGTCCTCGATCCCCAAGGCAGGCAAGTCCTGTCCAAACGCATCAATCAGCATGAAGGCTCGCTACGCAAGCTCTTCGGCCAATTCCTCGCCGACAACGCCTCGGTCCTTGTCATTGTCGATCAGCCCAACAACATCGGCCGATTAACCGTCGCAGTCGCCCAAGACATGGGGGCAGATATTCGCTATCTACCAGGGCTTGCGATGCGACAGCTCTCTCGCATCCACGTCGGCAACTCCAAGACCGATGTACGCGACGCCTACGTCATCGCCCATGCCGGTCTTAACCTTCCAGATTCCCTGCGCAGTGTCGACCGCGTTGAGGAAGTCTTTATCCAGCTGATTTAGGCCGTGACAGCGGCATCCTCCGAGATGGGATCGATGCCCAGGCGGTTGAGCATGTAGAGCACGCGGGCGCCGAGGTCATCGGCCAGCTCGCGGGTCTCCTCCACGGTTTCTGCCGTGGCGATGTCCCAGATCTTGATGTCTTTGCCGGCCTCGTCGCGCGGGATCTCGCGGCCCAAGTACACGATGTAATCCGGGATGGTCACCAGACGCAGATCCTCGACGTAGCGGTCCGGGTGCTCCGCCATGCCGCGCTCTTGAAGCACGTGGGCCATGTGGGAGTCGGGGTCGTTTTCAGGGTGGGCTACGGCGGCATCGACGAGCAGGGCCTCGCCGGCGTACTTCTTCGTCAGCGCCACGGCAGCCTGCGCCAGCGCGTGGTCGGTTCCCGCGGCGAAACGCACGTGGATGCGGTGCGTACCGAAGTGCTCGCGCACCTCGCGCTCCACCATCACAGGAATGAACTCTTCTAAAGTCGCACCAGCTTCGTGACGCTCAATGGTGGCGTCGAGAAAGGAATCAATCTCCTGCGCGGTGTATTCGTGGCCATAATCTGCGTGCAAGTCGTGGCGCAACGTATCGAAACGGCGGGCGTTAGGGGAAGTCATCTCTAAACTCACTTTCTGTTCGCCTATTGTTAACCTACTGTTAACCTTAGGCGGTTGTTGGCCAGACCACAAGTTTTGTTTTCTTTGGTCTAGCTCCATGCGCTGGCGAAACCTCCCAAAGAAAGGCCAAAGGCCTGCCGGGTTTTCCGGCAGGCCTTCCTAGATTGTTCCTTCTTCTTATCGGGAATGCGCGTTGCGCGACTGCGCAGCTTGAGGTGTTCCTCTAGTCGCTCCGGGGACATCTTCCACATGCTGCGGTCTGCGCGCTTCTTCTTGCGCTGAGCCATGCCGTCGCCTCCTTCCATCGAGGTGTTTCAGCATAGCGCGCCGCGGGGATTAACCCGTACAGGCCGCACGCGGCGGGCTAGTGGCCGCGCTCCTGCGTGATGGCTTGGCCATCACGGAAATATGGAGCCAGCTTGTTATCGAACATGCTCAGCGCGGACGCGATAGCCATGTGCATGTCCAGGTACTGGTAGGTGCCCAGGCGGCCACCAAAAAGAACCTGGTTCTCGCGGGCCTCAGCGGCGGCGAGCTTGCGGTAGGCCTCCAGCTTGGAGCGGTCCTCCGGGGTGTTAATCGGGTAGTACGGCTCATCGCCCTTCTCGGCAAAGCGCGAGTACTCCTTCATAATCACCGTCTTGCCCTTGGGGTACTTATCGGCGCGCTCCGGATGGAAGTGGCGGAACTCGTGGATGCGGGTGTAGTCCACGTCCGCATCGTTGTAGTTCATCACCGGGGTGCCCTGGAAGTCACCGGTCTCCAGCACCTCCAGGTCAAAGTCGAGCGTGCGCCAGCCCAGCTCACCCTCGGCGAAGTCGAAGTAGCGATCCAGTGGGCCGGTGTAGACCACCGGCGCGCTTGGCGACGCCCCCCGCACTTCCTCGCGCACGTCGAACCAGTCGGTGCCCAGACGGACGTCGATAAGCTCGTGCTCCGCCATCTTCTCCAGCCAGGCCGCGTAGCCGTCGACGGGCAGGCCCTCGTAGGTGTCGTTGAAGTAGCGGTTGTTGAAGGTGTAGCGCACCGGCAGGCGCGTGATGTTGCCGGCCGGCAGCTCCTTCGGATCGGTCTGCCACTGCTTTGCGGTGTAATCGCGGATGAATGCCTCGTAGAGCGGGCGGCCAATGAGCGCGATGGCCTTTTCCTCCAGGTTCTGCGCCTCATCTACGGCGAACTCGCCGGCCTGCTCCTTGATGAGCTCGCGCGCCTCATCCGGGGAGTAGTAGCGGCCGAAGAACTGGTTAATCAGGCCCAGGCCCATGGGGAACTGGTAGGCCGTGCCGTCGTGCATGGCGAAGACGCGGTGCTGGTAGTCGGTGAAGTCGGTGAACTGGTTGCAGTACTCCCACACGCGCTTGTTCGAGGTGTGGAAGAGGTGCGCGCCGTACTTGTGGACCTCGATGCCGGTCTCCGGCTCGGCCTCCGAGTAGGCGTTGCCGCCCAGGTGCTCGCGGCGCTCGACGATGAGCACCTTCTTGCCCAGCTGGGAGGCTGCGCGCTCGGCCACGGTCAGGCCGAAGAATCCAGATCCAACAACGATGAGGTCATATGCAGTCATGGCCACCAGCTTAAGGCAGCAACACGTGCAAAACGGCGGGTGACACCCAAGCGAGGAAACTCGCGTGTCACACCTTCTTTCACTCCAACACCTGACGTACCATCTGTCCCGTTAGTTAACTTTTTGCGCTTCTCTTAACCTTGTGGCGCCACCATCCTAGGGAGTAACAGTGCACCTCAAACGTCGTCTTGTTCCCGCGAAATCGACGTGGTCAACGCCGGTTATCGCCACGGTCACCTCGATCGCTGTGGTCGCTGCCGCAGCCGTGGGCGGCCAAACCCTCATCCAGACCCAGGAAGCGGGCAGCGGCCCCATCGAAGTGAGCTCGGCCTCCGAAACCTTCGGTTCTGGCGAAACGGTCGTGGTGGATGACCCGGCCATCGCAGCCCAGGGCGAGGGCGAAGGCCCGCGCGCCGTCAAGCAATTCCACCGCGATGAGACCTTCTCCTCCTTCGCCGTCACGTGGAAGGGCACGCGCGATGTCGCGGCCTTCGTCCGCGCGAAGCAGCCGGACGGGTCCTGGTCCGAGTGGTACGACATGGACTCGATGTCCTACAACAACGATGACCCCAACGCCACGAACGGCACCGAGCTCATCTTCGTGGGAGATACCAACGACGTGCAGGTATCCATCAACAACGTGGACCTGGTGACCGGGTCGAACTTGGATGAAAAACTCACCGAGTCCCCCGTTGAGGACGCCGCGCTTGACGACGCCCCCTTCAACGTCGGCGACATCGCCCCCGTTGCCGAGACCGAAGAGCTTCCGGCCAACAGCGACGTCGAAGGCCTCGAGGCTGTCTTCATGGACGGCAACGCCCAGGAGGGCGAGGGCATTGAGCCAACCGCTGAGACCGATGGCATGCCGCGCGTGGTTTCGCGCGCCGGCTGGGGCGCGAATGAGAATATCCGCTGCAAGGGCGCCGACTACGACGACGGTGTGAAGGCCATCGCGCTGCACCACACCGCGGGTTCCAATAACTACACCCGCGCGCAAGCAGCCGCGCAGGTGCGCGCTGCTTACCAGTACCACGCCCAGAATTTAGGTTGGTGCGATATCGGATACAACGCGCTGGTGGATAAGTACGGCACCATCTACGAGGGCCGCTACGGCGGGCTCGCTAAAGCTGTGCAGGGTGCGCACATCGGCGGTTTTAACAAGAACACGTGGGGTATCTCCATGATCGGCAACTACGAGACTGCGCAGCCGACGGAAGCCCTCTTGGAATCTGTCACCGACCTTGCCGGCTGGAAGGGCGCCATTTCCGGTGTCGATCCGACCTCCCGCGTCTCCCTTCGCTCGGAGGGCTTCGGTGGTTCGCGCTACCCAGCAGGCGCTTCTGCCCCCGTCTATGGCCTCTTCGGCCACAGCGATGTGCACTACACCGCGTGCCCGGGGCAATACACCATTGCCCAATGGCCGAAGATCCGCGCGGCGGCGCACAAGAAGTACCTGGCCATCAAGTCGGGCGCGTCTGGTTCGACGTCGACGGACTGGGACAGCGAGGATACGACCACACCAGACACCCCTGACTCCACGCCGAGCACGGCTGCGCCGTCTGCCCCCGCACCGGCCCAGGAGGCAACATCCTCGCTGGGCGATACTGAAATCCCGATGAGCACCGTAACAGCACTGGTAGGCCTGGCCGGCACGCTCTTCGCCATCATGTATGCCCGCTCGGACCAGCAGATTGACACGGACCAGACCGTCAACGGGCTGCCGGTGGAGCAGATCCCGGGCATCGTGACCAAGGTGCTGTCCTTGAGCAAGAACGAGGGCTTGAAGGAAACGTGGACGGCGGTCCTTAACGCCTTCGGCCCAGCGCTGGGATTGGCTGTGGGCGGGCCGGATGAGTCGGCCGGCATCATCTACCAGCTCTTTCAGAACGGCATCGTCCTAGGCTCTGAGGACACTGGTACGCACGCACTCGTGGGACGCATCGCCAAGGAATGGGCGTCCGGCGACAACGCGGCGACGCTCGGCTTGCCGACGTCCAACGAAGTCCCCACCGGCCTCGGCAAGGAAGTCCGCGTGCAGTTCCAGGGCGGTTCCATTGTCTACAACCCGGAGACTGAGCAGATTCAGGTGTTCACGGACTAACCCCAAAGCACCCCAAGTCTAAGCGGGATCGCCGATGTAGCGGGAGCCACCTGATGGCTTCCGCTTCGGCATTTATTTGGGCTTGGGGTTTAGGTATCCGGGAGGGCTGAACCTAAAAAGTCCCCTGTGGTCTGCTGCTTCAATGCTGCCTGTGCCGCTTGGTATGCCGGCTGCGAAGTAATCGGCTCCGCCCAGGGTGGTACATACCCCACCCCGCCCCGCAACCTAAAGACATAGCCGGCACCAGTCGGCTTATCCGGGTCATCATCATTGATGCCATTGTGATAAGCACACAACATCGTCAGATTCGGCGGATCCGTCGCCCCACCCGCCTGCCACGGCACTAAATGATGCACCTGGCAATAATCCGCCGGCTTATTACACCCCTCACGCGCACACGTCGGATGCTCCGCACTCGCCATTAACCGCTGCTCAAACCCAGCCAAACGCCGCACACGATGCAACCACACCGGCCCTATAGTCGGATGCACCAAAGTCACATACCCAACCTCAGCAAACTTATAGGTCACAAACTCCCGGCCCGTCATCCGCCCACCGTTGGTAAGCACGAGCTCAATATCATCGCCCTCACCCCGCACAATCTGGTCCAACTCATCCAACGTAACCACCACATTGGTCGCCACCGCAGGCTTCGAACCCCCATGCGCCTGGTTAAAGAACACCTGACCTGCCGCATCCAACAAATCAGCCGGATTAATCGACTCCAAAGTCCCACGCATCTCACTAATGCGCAAGGCTGAATCAGTAATCGTCAACGAATGCGGCCCCACCTTCCGGTACGTCAAGCGCACCCCAGGTTCAGGCACCCGCTGCGGCCGCAACTGCTTCAAGCGTTCCTTCGCTACCTTTGGGATTTGGTGTGCTGGAGTCCCTGCCAACCTGACACGCAGATTCCACGCATCCAACTCCTTTTTCACCTTGGCGGTATACGCCTCAATCAAGTTCAACGACGCCACATCATGTCCTTGGGCAACCGCAGCCGCACGCGCTTGGCGCTGCTTGCCCGTAAAACGCGTCGACCCAAAATACACACGATGCAGCCCAGCTAACTCCACCGCATCAGCCAATGAAGCGCCACGCGCGCGTAAACCATCCACACTGCCTACCGCAAGCCCCACAAGATCCAACCCCGAACTGCGGTAGGAGAAATAAGTCTCCAAATCCCCCATGCGACAAAGACTAAAACACCACCACGCACCCCGCAACCGGAGATATCAGAACCAGCGCTCGAGGACCTTTGCCACACCTGCTTGATGGTGCGGCAGCGTCACTGCATCTGCAGCGGCCACGACATCCGGATGCGCATTCTCCATGGCAACACCGCACCCTGCCCACTCAAGCATCTCGATATCGTTGGGCATATCGCCAAAGGCGATGATGTCTTCGCGGGCGATACCGTGATGCTCAGCCAGCCACTTCACTCCGCGGCGCTTCGTCACGTTGGGGGCCGCAACCTCTAGAACGCCCTCGGACATCGAGTAGGTCACGTGAGCAAGCTCGGAATCAATGTGCGGCGCGATGAGTTCGTAGAGTTCCGGCGCCGAGAACGCGGTATTACGAATCAACAGCTTGACCGCCGGTCGAGACACCAACTCCCCCACGCTCACCAGCCCGAAGCCCTCAAAGAGCGCGTTCTCTGAATAGTGCGATTCCACCACGAAGAGTTCCTCAACCGGGTCCAAGACCGAGCCTCCCGCGCGCTCCGCCCCGAAGCCAACCCCGCCATGCGGTTCGAGCACCTTTGCAGCGACCTTCACGGTTTCAGCGAGGGCCTCAGGCGAAAGCTCGTGGGCGGAGAGAACGCGGTCCTCCGCCGAGTCATAAATCACCGCACCATTTGATGTCACGCAGACTGGGCGCACGGTCAGCTGCTCGAGCACGGGCATGATCCACCGGAAGGGGCGCCCAGTTGCCAGCGCAAACTCGCTGCCCGCGGCGACCGCACGGGCCACAGCTTCGCGGTTTCGCTTGGGCACCCGGTGGTTTCGGTCCAACAAAGTACCGTCGATATCGCTGATGATGAGGCGCGGAGCGTGGTCCGAGAATACTTCATTGGCCATAGCCCCGAGTCTACGTCAGGTTGAGACACACGACGGCACGGATAAGCGCCCAACGACGAAAGCGGCCGCCACGAGATTACTCGTCACGGCCGCGTCCTCGTGCGTCGTTCAGGTCTTAGGCAATCACGTCGTCATCGTCCACGTCTTCCCAGTTCAGGGAACGCTTGATGGCGCGCTTCCAATCGCGGTAGAGAGCCTCGACTTCTTCCTTTTCGCGTTGCGGCTTCCACACCTTGAAGTCACCCTGCTGGGAGCTCAGCACGCTGAGGTCATCCCAGAAGCCGGAGTCAAGGCCCGCGGCGAATGCAGCACCGGTGGCGGTGGTCTCCACGTTCTTCGGGCGGTGCACCTCCACGCCAAGCATGTCCGCTTGGAACTGCATGAGCAGCTCGTTCATCGTCATGCCGCCGTCGACGCGCAGCTCGGTGATCTCCACGCCGGAGTCCGCCACCATGGCATCGGCGACGTCGCGAGTCTGGTACGCCGTGGACTCGAGGACCGCGCGGGCCAGGTGTTTGCGGTTGGCAAAGCGGGTCAGGCCCACGATGACGCCGCGGGCATCCGGGCGCCAGTACGGGGCGAACAGACCAGAGAAGGCAGGAACGATGTAGACGCCACCGTTGTCCTTAACCTCACGGGCCATGTTCTCGATGGAGGCAGAGTTCGGGATGATCTGCAGGTTATCGCGCAGCCATTGCACCAAGGAACCGCCCATGGACACGGACCCTTCGAGCGCATAGACAGGGCGCTCGCCCTCGCGCTGGAAGCACACGGTGGTGAGCAGGCCGTTCTCGGAGAACTTCGGGGTAGTACCGGTGTTGAGCAGGAGGAACAGGCCGGTACCGTAGGTATTCTTGGCGGAACCCGGGCGGAAGCAGCCCTGGCCGAACATGGCGGCCTGCTGGTCACCTAAAATGGCGCGAATCGGCACGCCGGCCAGCGAGCCGCGCTCGCGCACGGTTCGGAAGTCACCCAGGGACGGGCGGATCTCCGGGAGCATGGACGTCGGGATACCCATCTCCTTGCACAGTTCCTCATCCCACTCGAGCTTCTCGATATCCATGAGCAAGGTGCGCGAGGCATTGGTGACGTCCGTGGCGTGCAGGGCCTCTTGGCCGTTGTCGCCGTCGGCGCCACCGGTGAGGTTCCACAGCAGCCAGGTATCGATGGTGCCGAAGAGCAGCTCGCCCTTCTCCGCGCGCTCGCGGGCACCCTCGACGTTATCGAGGATCCACTTCACCTTCGGGCCGGCTGGGTAGGAGTTGATGATGAGGCCGGTGCGGCGACGCCACTTGTCCGCGCCCTCGTCGCCAGCGAGCTCCTTGCAAATCTCGGTGGTGCGGGTGTCCTGCCAGACGATGGCGTTGTACACCGGCTTGCCAGTGTTCTTGTCCCACACAACGGTGGTCTCGCGCTGATTAGTAATACCGAGGGCGGCGATGTCTTCGACGTTGATGTCGCCGTTGGCCAAAGCCTCACCCACCGCGCGGCGGGTGTTGCTCCAGATTTCCTCCGGGTCATGCTCGACCCAGCCCTTCTCCGGGAAGATCTGCTCGTGCTCGAGCTGTCCGACGGACACCTGCTCGCCGTCGTGGTTGAAAATGATGCAACGCGTGGAGGTCGTACCCTGGTCAATCGCTGCAACGTAGCTCTTGGTAGTCATTGTGTTCTCCGTTTCTGAGTAGCGGGGTGTGTATTAGAGAGCCATGGACAACAAGCCAACGGCGACGGCCGCGAGGGACGGTGCAACCACCGGAACCCAGGCGTAGCCCCAATTCGCATCTCCCTTGTCCTTAATGGGAAGGACAAAGGCGTACATGATGCGAGGGCCAAGGTCACGGACCGGGTTAATCGCGTAGCCGGTGGCAGTACCGAGGGACAGGCCCACGGACACAACGACGAAGGCCACGGCGAAGTACTTCAGCGGGCCCAACTCGCCACCGGCCGGGCCGAAGGCGATGAACATGAGCAGCACGCAGGTAGCAATGAACTCGGTGACTGCGTTCCAACCGTTGTTCGGGTGCGCCGGGGCGGTAAAGAAGATGCCCCCGGTGTTCTTGTTGGCACCGGTGACGTTGCCGGCTTCGTCGAGGTTGTTGGAGTCGAAAAGCTGCTTAAACGTAGCCCAGGCAAGGAACGCGCCAAGCATGGCGCCCAGAATCTGCCCCAACAGGTAGTAGGGCACGAGGCTCCACTCGAGGGAACCATTCACGGCCAGCATGATGGTGACCGCCGGGTTGAGGTGGCCGCCGGTGGGGTCGGCAACACTAGCGCCGATGAAGACCGCGAGGCCCCAACCCATAGCGATGACGATCCAGTCCGAACCGCGTGCGCCTGAGGTTCGGAGGTTGACAACGGCGCACACGCCGTTGCCGAGCAGGAGCAGAAGCGCAGTGCCGATGAACTCCCACAGGAATGCATCCATTCCGGTCATAAGATGTCCTTTCTTATCTGCCTAGGCCAAGGGCCCAGCGAGGGAAAACCACCTCTCGCTGGGCCCCTGTGACTTTTAGGCTTCTTCCTTGGTGGCTCGTGCGCTTCCTGCGCGCTCGAGGATGTCGTTTGCTTCACGGTCGGTCAACGCTGCCTCGGCGGCGAGCTCTGCCTCGGTGTGCTTGGTGAAGTGGGAGACTTCGCGCTCGATATCGGCCTGCTCCCATCCCAGCAGCGGGGCGACGAACTCAGCGATCGGCTGTGCGGCAGCGACGCCGCGGTCGGCGAACTCGATGGCCACGCGCAGGCGGCGGGAGACGATGTCGTCGATGTGCAGGGCGCCCTCGTGGGTCACGGCGTAGCGCACCTCTGCCCAGATGTAGCTCTCGGCGCCCGGAACCGGCTCGAGCAGCGTGGCGTCGTCAGCAGCTGGGGCGAGCACCTCGCCGATCAGCGAGCCATAGCGGCCGAGCAGGTGCTCGATGCGCTCCTCGCTGAGGTTATAGCGGCGGGCGAGTGCCGGAACCTGGTTGGCCAGCGCGTGGTAGCCGTCCGCGCCCAGAATCGGGGTGCGCTCGGTGACGGACTCGGACACCTTCGTGCCCAGCTCCTTGGCAGCCAGGTCCACGGCATCCTTGCCGATGACACGGTAAGTGGTGTACTTACCACCGGCGACGGACACCATGCCCGGTGCGACGCGGGCAACGGCGTGGTTGCGGGAGAGGTTGGTGGTGGAATCTGACTTGCCGGACAGCAGCGGGCGTAGGCCGGAGTACACGCCGACGATGTCATCACGGGTGATCTTGTTGCGCACGCGCTGGTTGACCTCGTCCAGAATGTAGTCGATATCCGCCTTCGTCGGCGCCGGATCCGGCAGGGACAGGCCCTTCTCCCAATCGGTGTCGGTGGTACCGATAATCCAGTACTCACCCCACGGGATGACGAAGAGCACGGACTTCTCGGTGACGAAGCACAGCGCGGCATCCGCATCGAGGGCATCCTTCGGGACCACGATGTGCACCCCCTTGGAAGCGTGGACGGTGAACTTGCCTTCAGCGCCCGCCATCTCCTGAATCTTGTCGTTCCACACGCCGGTCGCGTTGATGAACGCCTTGCCCTTCACGGTGGTTTCGCGGCCGGTTTCCAGGTCACGGACCTTCGCGGCGGTGATGCGGCCGCGGCCGTCTTTCTCAAAGCCAATCACTTCAGTACCGGTGCGCACGCTCGCGCCGTATTCAGCGGCGGTGCGCAGGACGGTCATGGTGTGGCGGGCGTCGTCGACAAGCGTGTCGTAGTAGCGCACGCCACCGACGACGGCGTCCTCCTTGAGGCCCGGGGTTACCTTCAGCACGCCCTTGCGGGTGAGGTGCTTCTGCATCGGGACGCTCTTGGCGCCACCCATGAGGTCATAGAGGGTAAAACCACCGAACATCATGACGCGCTCCCAGCCGCGGTGGGTCAGCGGGAAGATGAACTTCAGCGGCTTGACCAGGTGCGGCGCTAGGGTCGACATGTTGAGCTCGCGCTCCTTGAGGGACTCCGCAACGAGGCGGAAGTCGAACATTGCCAGGTAGCGCAGGCCACCGTGGAACATCTTGGAGGAACGCGAAGACGTACCCGCCGCAAAGTCTTGGGATTCCAGCACGGCCGTCTTCAGTCCACGGGTGGCCGCATCCAGTGCGGCGCCGGCGCCTACGGAACCTCCGCCGATGATGACGACGTCATACTCCTCGGTGGAGTAGTCATTCCAGGTCTTTTCAAAATACTCAGGGTTGAAGCTGTTAATACTCGTCGTGGTCATTGTTGACCGAGTCTCCTCTCTCGCTGCACGGCGTCAGAAAGGCCTGTCCCAGTTGACGGTATGCGCAGCATGTTGTGCTCATCCACCACGCGCGCCCTGTGCACCGATGCCTCGGTCAACTGCCCGAAGGGCGGATGAAGAAGAAGTTTTCTCCCACGGCCAATGCTATAGATCACCAGTTTTTCTCTCTGGAGACGCTACTCACACGTAAGTTCCGCCGCCGTAAGCTGGAGTTTCCAAGCCGTTTCATAGGATGACAAAATAAAATAACACCCCCTTCCGGGGGTGTTAACGGACGTCAAGGGCTCTCCCAAGCCCAGGGTTTACATCCTTAGTTCTTTTCCTGCTGCAAGCGCGCCATCGCCTCCAGTACTTCTGCCATGCCATAACGCTCTGCGGAGTAGGTCACTGCCTGGGCAGCCTTAATCACCTCAATGGGGGCGGTCTCCAGCGCCACCATGCGCACGGCGACTCCGTCCCCGCCGTCGGCAAAGGTTTCATCCCCAGGCTCATTGGCAAAGAACAGGAGGTCCTTGGGCTCGACCCCGATCTTCTTCGCCACTGCCGCAAGCCCCTCTGCGGGGGAGGAGGCCGTTACCACCACGCCCCCGGGAGCATCGTTGAACTGCGCCCCTTCAGCCCCGTCCGAGCACGCAATGCGCCAACAGGTTTGGGGGAGCTCTCCAAAAGCCGCGGCGTCCAGAACTTCGCCCTGCTGCGAAAGCACAACCAGCTCCTCAACCTGCGGGTGCAACTGCGCAAGCGCTTCTTGGAGCCGCTGTGAAATTTCCCCGTTCTCCATGCTCAGCGCACTCTGATCCGCCACAATCACCCGCGGCACGGTGGAATACTGCGCCTTCACGCGGTGCGGCAGACGGGAAACGATGATGCGCGATTGCGTCGCTGCCGAGAGCAAACCTTGCTCCACCACGGAGCCGGCAAAGATCTCCTTGCTGCTCGCAGTCATGGAGGCCTGGGCCTCCACCACATCGGACTTCAGTTGCGCCATAACCTCCGTGACCTTGTCGCGGCCTTCCCCGACGCCGCGCATGGCTTCCTCAACCACCGAGTTGAGGTTCTCCTTGATCCACTCCAGAGTCTCCGGAGCAGTACGCGGGCGCTCTTTGCCTTTCTCAGCGGCTGAGCTTTCAACTTGCGCGCCGTCGTTTTCCTGGGTGGCGTCGGCGTACTCGCCGCCAAGCCCTGCTCCCGATTCTTCGGAATCAGTCCGCTTCATCAGCGCCATCCGGTCGCGCATGAGCTCCACCGTGGCCTCAGAGACGCGGTCCTTGAGATTGGTTAGGTCATCGCGCAGCCGGCGCACACGGTAGCGCTCACTCTCCACCTCGGAGTCCTGGGCCTCAGCCTCCTCCAACGTTGGCGCACCTCCGCCCTTGCGGGCCGGCACCCAAAACTCGCCGGCCGGCATCGGGCCAAACTCCGCCTCATAGTCGGCCCACAGGCCCTCCAGGGCCACCTGCATACGGCGCCGCACCTCCGCGATATCCGCGTCAAAATCGCCCGTCGTGTAATAAGGCTCCAAAGCCTTAATCAGCACCGGCGTCTTCGTGCGGCCCAAGTGCTTCTTCTGCCCCTTCGTCCAAATACGCTGGGAGCCAAAGATAACCTGCGGAATAATCGGCACGCCCGCACCATGCGCAATACGCGCCGCACCGTTACGCATGCTGCGAATTTCAAAGCTGCGGGAAATCGTTCCCTCCGCGAAGACCCCCACGAGTTCCCCACTCTTGGCTAGTTCGATGCCTTTGACAATCGACGCCCCGCCATCGATACGGTCCACCGGGACATGCCCCATGACCTGAAAAAGCTGCCCGGCCACCGGCGCTTGGAAGATGGAGGCCTTAGCCAAGTAGCGCACCAAACGGCGCTTGCGGTAAGCCAAGAAGGCCCCGAAAAGGAAATCCATGTAACCCGTGTGGTTGCACACGATGACGGCCCCACCCTTATCCGGGATATTCTCCTCCCCGGACAAGCGCATCTTGAGCCCCTGGGCCAGAGTCACCCCGCGGCCGATGTGTGTGATCTGCCGGTAGAGGAAGTTAGTCACAGCGCTCATGGTGCTCCAAACAGCTAAGACCCCGCCGTCGAGAGCAGCGAGGAGGGACAAGAGAGGGCGGCGCGCGAAGCCCCGCGCACCGCGTTCTTCTAGGAGTTTACGGGGTACAGCACGTCCTTGCCCACGAATGGGCGCAGGGCCTCCGGAACCACCACGGAGCCATCTGCCTGCTGGTGGTTCTCCAGGATGGCCACGAGCCAGCGGGTGGTAGCCAGGGTGCCATTGAGCGTGGCGGCGTACTGGGTCTTGCCGTTCTCATCGCGGTAGCGCGTGGACAGGCGGCGCGCCTGGAAGGTGGTGCAGTTCGAGGTCGAGGTGAGCTCGCGGTACGTGCCCTGGGTGGGCACCCACGCCTCGTTATCGAACTTGCGCGCCGCAGAGGAGCCCAAGTCTCCGCCCGCGATATCGATGGTGCGGTAGGGCAGTTCCATCGCCGCCAGCATGTCCTTTTCCATGTTCAGGAGCTTCTGGTGCATCTCCTCGGCGTCTTCCGGCTTGCAGTAGACAAACATCTCCAGCTTGTCGAACTGGTGCACGCGCAGGATGCCGCGGGTGTCCTTGCCGTGCGAACCTGCCTCGCGGCGGAAGCAGGAAGACCAGCCTGCATACTGCAGCGGCCCCTTGGACAGGTCGATGATTTCTTCCTTGTGGTAGCCGGCCAAGGCCACCTCGGAGGTGCCGACCAGGTAAAGATCATCCGCCGGCAGGTAGTAAACCTCATCCGAGTGCTGACCCAAGAAGCCAGTTCCCTGCATAACGTCCGGGCGCACGAGCACCGGCGGAATCATCAGCTTAAAGCCTGCCTCACGAGCCTTCTGCGCAGCCAACATCAACATACCCAGTTGCAGAAAGGCGCCATCACCGGTGAGGTAGTAGAAACGCGCGCCGCCGACTTTGGCGCCCCGCTTGACGTCGATAAGCCCCAGCGTCTCACCCAGCTCCAGGTGATCCTTCGGTTCGAAGTCGAACTGCGGCTTTTCACCGACCTCCTCGAGGACGATGAAGTCATCTTCGCCACCCGCCGGAGCACCCTCCACCACGTTGGAGAGCTGATACTGCAGCTCCGTTACCTTGGCCTCGGCCGCGGCCGCTTCCTCGCCGGCCGCCTTGACCTTCTCCTTCAGCTCGTTGGAGCCCTCCAGCAGCGCTGGGCGCTCCTCGGGGGAGGCCTGGCCAATCTTCTTGCCAAAGGCCTTCTGCTCCGAGCGCAGCTGGTCTGCCTTCACAATGGCCGCGCGGCGCTGTTCATCGGCGGCGAGCAGCTGGTCCACCAAAGCGGGGTCCTCCCCACGGTTTACCTGGGAGGCGCGGACGACATCGGGATTTTCGCGAAGAAACTTGAGATCAATCACGCCGGATAGTCTAGCGCACGGCCATACCTTTGCGCTGGTCATAACCAGCGCATTATCATGAATAACATGGCACCTCACATTATTACCGACGGCCCCGTGCCCAAGCACGCTCAGCTGCGGGATATTCTCTCCGAGCTCTGCCGAACCACCCTCAAACCCGGTGACATCCTCCCAGGCGAGCGCATTCTCGAAGAAACCTACGGTGTTTCCCGCATCACCGTACGCCGCGCCATCGGTGATTTAGTGGCCGAAGGCCGCCTGCGGCGGGTGCGAGGCAAGGGCACCTTCGTGGCTCCGAACCCACTCGTCTCCCGGCTCCATTTGGCATCCTTTTCCGATGAGATGGGCTACCAAAAAGTACAGGCTTCCTCGAGAATTCTGCTGGGTGAGCGCAGCACCGCCCCCAGTGAGGTCTGCGAGTTTTTCGGCACAGAAACCACCGTGGCCCACACCCACCTGCGGCGCCTGCGCTTGGGCGATGGCGAGCCTTATTCCATTGACGATGGTTGGTATAACTCCGCCTTCGCGCCGACGCTGCTAGAAAATGACATCTATAACTCCGTCTACGCGATTCTGGATAGCACCTTCAAGGTCCCCATCACCGAGGCCGAGCAGACAGTCACCGCGGTGGCGGCGGAGGACGACATCGCCGAGCTTCTCGACGTCCCCCCGAACACCCCGCTTCTCCACATCACCCGCCTCGCCCGCTCGGGGGACCGACCGGTTGAATGGTGCTCCTCGGTCTACCGCACTGACCGCTACCGCCTTACGACCCACGTCTCCCGCTCGCATACTTAGCGGCTCCATGGTGGCGAACAGCGCTGGGCGGGCTAGAAGCCAGGGCCGCTAAGGGAGTAGTATGAGGAGTTCTATGAGCACTTCATCTGCATGGCGCTCCGCCTCCGCCATCCGCGTCGTCCTCGTTGCAGCCGTGGCCGCGGCCGTCTTCATGGCCTCCTACGGCCTCTTTAGCGGCGAGCCAACCGGCACCGATTCGGCCGGGAATGACTCCGCTAGCTCCAGCGCCGACGGCAGTCAGGCCGCCGATCCTTCTACCGCCGACGGTGAAGCTGCTCCCTTCACCACCGCCTCCGCTGGGGCATGCGTGACCTGGGACATCGCCCCGGATGGCACCGCCACCGGTTTTGAGCAGATCAGCTGCGATAAACCACACCGCTTCGAAGTCTCGGCTCGCGAGGATCTCAGCGCCTACCCCACCAGCGAGTTCGGCCCCAACGCCACGCGCCCCGACATCACACGCCAAAACGCCCTGCGCGATGAGCTGTGCGAAGCACCCACGGTGAGCTACCTCAATGGCAAGTGGGATCCCAACGGGCGCTATGACATTGCTTCCATCCTGCCCCCGGCCGCATCCTGGGATCAGGGTGACCGTACCTTGCTGTGTGGCCTGCAGACTACCGACGCCAACGGCGTACCGCAGGAATCCACCGGCAAGGTCAGCGAGGTAGACCAGGCGGTCGTCGCCAAGCCCGGCGAATGCCGCAAGGTGGATGATAAACAGGTACTCAATACCGTTCCCTGCCAGGAACCGCACCAGATGGAGACCGTATCCGTCATCAACCTGGCCGAAAAATTCCCCAATGGCTACCCCAGCGATGAGGACATGGATAAGTTCCTCTCCGAGACCTGTACCCAAAATGCCATGGATTATTTGGGCGGCGAGGAGAACCTCTACCAGTCCACGCTGCAACCTTTCTGGGGCGCGATGAGCCGCGAGACCTGGGAGAGCGGATCCCGTTCGGTGAATTGCTCGCTGATCCACATCAAGGACGGTCACTTCTCCGAGATCACCGGCTCTGCCACTGGGGGACGCGAGGCCCTGAGCATTAACGGCGCCCCGCCGACCGAGCAGCCGAAGCGCAACCCATTGCGTGACCCGAATGCTCAGCCGGGCGGCGAGAACGCCGAGCCAGCCGGTGCGAACGCCGCGCCCACCACCCCCGAGGCTGCGGCTCCGGCCCTCTAAGCCCGGCGATTGAACAGGAAGTAGCCACATGTACGAAGTCAGCGAAGAACGCTTCGAGGAACTGGTCGGCGAGGCCCTCGATAAAATTCCGGATCGCTTCGTTGATCAGATGCGCAACCTGGTCATCCTCGTCGAGGAAGAGCACCCGGAGAACCCTGAACTGTTGGGGCTTTATGAGGGCGTCATGCTCACGCAGCGCACCGCCTCACACACCGGCTACCTGCCGGATACCATTTCCATTTACCGGCAGCCTCTGCAGGCCATCAGCAACTCGGAAGAAGAGCTCGCCCACGAAGTCATGGTGACCGTCTTCCACGAGGTCGGGCATTACTTCGGTTTCGAGGAGGAGCGCCTCCACGAGCTCGGCTGGGGGTAGGTGCCCAGCGGGTTAGACTTCGGTATCCGCCCAGCGCTTGAGCGTCCACTGGCCAAAAGGCTGGCCCTGCGGCTCCATGAGGGTAAAGCGGCAGTTCGGCATGTAGCCGGTATAGGCAAAGTCTGGGTCCACGCCGCAGGCATGTCTCGTCACTACGCGAATGGCGGCGCCGTGGCTGACGACGACGATGTCTTCATCATCCTCCAGCTCCGCAGCGAGATCCTCCAACACCGGTTGGTAGCGCTCGAGCACATCCACGTAGCTCTCACCGCCAGGCATCCGGGCGGACTCATCACCGTCGAGCCAGCCGCGCAGTGCCACCATGTATTCGCGGTGGGTATCCTCGCTACCGCTCATTTCATGATCACCGGCAAAGACCTCGTGCAAGCCTGTACGCACTTCCACGGGAACATTGCGCTCATCGGCGGTCTCGCCGAAAGCACGGGCGGCCAGCATCGCGGTCTGCTGGGCGCGCAAGGCAATGGAACACACAAAGCGCACACGGCGCCCTGCGCACAGTTCAGCTAACTCGCGGCCGACATCTTCCGCTTGGCCGCGGCCGCGCTCGGTGAGCTCGGCACCTGGGGGCCGGGTATCCATAACGCGGTCAATATTGGAAAAGGTCTGGCCGTGGCGCAGCAGGATGATTCTTCCGGTCATGCTTCACCACACTATTGGCCGGTGCGCGCCTGCGCTACCCATTCATCGGCTTCTTGCAGCCGCGCCAAGTTTCGTGGGGCCTCCCCGAGCGCCACCGCGGAAGGCCAGGAACCAACGAACACGACGTCCTCCGCCCGCAGCCACAGTGCCCGCAGAGCCTCCGCCACCGGCTGGTCCTCAATGTGTCCGATGAGATCGGCGTGGAAGCGATAGTTACCGAAGACGGTGCGCAGCGGGCGGGATTCGATGCGGGAGAGGTCCACCCCGCGGTGCGCGAATTCCTGTAGGGCCCCTACCAGGGAGCCCGGCTCGTTGGGCAGGGTGAAGATGACGGACGTCCTGTCGTTGCCGGTCCGCTCGGTCGGCTTTCCGGCCGGTCCCACGAGGACGAAACGAGTCGTGGCCCCCGCGACATCTGCCACATTCTCCGCAATAGAATCCAGTCCGAAGACCTCCGCTGCGCGGGCAGGGGCGGCAGCGACATCCACCTCCCCGCGCGCCACGGCCTGCGCCGCCGCACCATTCGACGCCGCCGGAACATACTCCACGTCCGGCAAGTTCTGCTTCAACCAACCGCGCACCTGCTGGTAGGCCACGGGATGCGTAGAGAAGGTGCGAAGATTCTCTGCGGTAGTGCCGGGGCGCACCAGAATGGAGAAGGACACCGGCAGGTCTACCTCGCGGTAGATCTGGACCCGGGAGCCGTCGGCAAGCGCGTCAAAGGTGGCAGTAACCGGCCCGTCCACGGAGTTTTCGATAGCCACGCAGGCATAATCCGCCGCACCGGAACGCACCGCCGACAGCGCCTCGGCCGGGGAGCTCACCGGCATCCCCTCGGGGGAAGCAAAGTCTGCGGCGAAATGCTGCATCGCCGCTTCCGTAAAGGTTCCAGCGGGCCCGAGGAATGCGATCGTGGTGCTCATGACAGCAACTTTATCTCACACAACTACTAAACTGAGCCGCCATGGAGAGCACCGAGTTCACTCTGGACAAGCTGCGCGAGGACCTATCTGGTCTGAGCCCTGCGGAGCACGGCTTCACGTACTTCGACCTCGAACGCCGGCCGCAGGCGCACGGGCGTTTGAGCGGCTGGATTCTCTCGGTTAAGGATCTCAACGATGTCGCCGGCATGCCCACCACGCTCGGGCATGCCGAGCGTGCCTACGTGGCGGAGGAGACCGATCCTTTCGTGCAGGAGCTTATCGACGCCGGCGCGCTCGTCGTCGGCAAATCCGCCGCGCCCGAGCTGGGCCTGCGCGTGGACACCGAACCTGTCGGCCTGGCGCACCCGGATAATCCGCTCTACCCGGGCCATACGCCGGGCGGTTCCTCCGGCGGAGCGGCGGTCCAGGTGGCGCGGGGTCTGCTGCGCGCTGCGCATGCCTCCGACGGCGGAGGCTCCATCCGCGTGCCGGCTGCCGCCTGCGGCGTCGTCGGGTTCAAGCCCGGCGGCGAGGACCTCTCGGTGCAGGGGTTCATCACGCGCAGCATCGCCGATACCGCAACTCTGCACGGCCTTAACCCGCGTGCCCGGCGCGCCCGCATCGGCGTGCTGACGGATCCCCTCTTCGCTCAAGCCGAGGTAGCCCCGCACATGCTGCGCGCGGTCGCAGAGGCCACCGCCACCTTTGAAGGGGCGGGGTTCGAAACCGTCGCCATCTCTCCCTACCCCCAGGCCGCCCGCACCTTTGAGGCCTTCCAGCACATCTTCACCCGGAGATTGGCCGGCCTTGACTTCGCGGAGGGTTACGCGGAGTGGATCCGTGCGAAAGGCCGCCGCGTTACGGACTCCGAATTTGCCGCGGCCCGCACCCACGCCGCGCAGCTGCCGGAAATGCTGGCACAAGAGTGGGACGTCGACGCCATCTTGAGCCCCATGCTGGCCTTCGATCCGCCCCGGCGCGGGCACTTCCTGGCGCTGGAGCACCAAGCCAACTTCGATGAGCAAACGCGGTGGTCGCCGTGGGGATCGTTGTTCAACGTGGCGCAGTTGCCCGCTATTTCTGTGCCCTGGCCGGTGCGCGATCACCCGCCCGTGGGCGTGCAGTTGGGTTCAATCACGCTTGACGAGTCCTCCCTTCTCGGCCTCGCCCAGGTGCTTCACCCATGACCGCGCGCTCACGCCTGCGCGCGGAAATCCTCATCGTCCTGACCATCACTTTTGGTGTCTCGGGCGTGCGCGCCGCGCTGCGGCTGACCGATTCCCTGCTCAACCCCGCCCCGCTCAACGAGCAGTCGGTCACCATCAACGCCTCGCAGTCGGCGACGACGCTGCTCGACCTTGCTTTCCAGCTCTGCAGCGCCGCGGTGCTCTTCGCGTGGGGAGCACTTGCGCTCTACCTGATCTCCTTCCCGCCCCGCCCGCGGTGGCGGGATGGTGTCCACGGCGCAGCGCTAGCGGCAGTCATTGGTCTGCCGGGGTTGGTGCTGTATTACGTGGCGCTGCACTTCGGGTGGACCAAGGAGGTGGTGCCGGGAGCGTTCGATACGTGGATTGAGATCCCGGTGCTGCTCATTAAGTCCTTCGCCAACGCCTGGGCGGAGGAGCTGGTGGTGGTGTACTGGTTCATGACCAGGCTCAAGCAGTCTGGGTGGGCCCTGCCCGCAACGCTGGCTGCTTCCTCCATCCTGCGCGGCTCCTATCATCTCTACCAGGGTGTTTCCGCGGGCTTCGGCAATATCATCATGGGTGTGCTCTATGGCTGGTACTTCCACCGCACGGGGAAGGTGTGGCCGCTGGTCATCGCGCATTTCCTGATCGACGCCGTCGCTTTCGTGGGCTACGCACTGCTCTTCGGTGCTTAAGCACGGACCAGAGTTCATAGCATCACAAAGACCACGACCGCGCCCTGTGTGAAAAGTGGGGCGGAAGTGATTTCGCGGTACAGTGTTCCCCATGACCTACCAAGGACGCGATCCAGAGCGCGATTCCCGCCGCGCTGGCAGTCCCCACGGCGATTCCCGCCGCGCGGGTGCCACTGGCCCTGCCCACCCTCACGGCCCGGATGGCCCGCGCGGTGCGCATGCTGCCGGGCAGGATGCCGGTGAGTTTGTCCTTGGCGCTGACGGGCAGCCCCTGCGGGATCGTTACGGACGCCCGGTACGTCGCCGCCCCTCCGGGCAGCGAGCTAATCCCACGCACTCTTCTTCTCGCGCTCAGCGCCCCGGCGCGCAGCGCTCGCGTCCGGAGGAAACTCGCTTCGACGTCGAAGCTTATATGGCTCAGCAGGCATCGCCGCGCCCGGCGCCCCGCCAGAGCGCGGCCACCCGGGAGCCTGCCGCCGGCGCATACCGGCGAAGCCCCGACGCACCGCCGCGCAGCTACTCCCCACAGACTGCGTCCCGCGGTCGTCCTGCTCGGCGCCCGCATAGCCGCCGCAAGAAGGTCAACCCGGCCAAGCAGGTCTTCGGTTGCCTGGGCTGGCTCATCGTCATCGCCCTCGTCTTCATGGTGGCCTTCACCTTGTGGACGGATTCGCGCCTGACCCGGATCGATGCCCTGCCCACCGAGCAAGTGGCGCCGACCTCCGGGACGAACTGGCTGTTGGTGGGCTCGGACTCGCGCCAGGGCCTCACCGAGGAACAACAAGCGGAGCTAGGTACCGGTGGCGATGTAGGCGTCGGCCGCACCGATACCATCATGCTTCTTCACATCCCCAGCTCCGGAAAGGCCCAGCTGGTCTCCATTCCACGCGATAGCTACGTCGACGTGCCCGGCTTCGGCATGGACAAGGTCAATGCTGCCTTCACCTACGGTGGGCCCCAGCTGCTGACCCACACCGTGGAACAAGCCACCGGCCTCCACATCGATCACTATGCGGAGATCGGCATGGGTGGCTTAGCCAACGTCGTGGATTCCGTCGGTGGCGTGGAGATTTGCGTCAAGGAGCCCATCAACGATCCGCTCGCCGGCATCGACCTTCAGGCGGGATGCCAGAAGCTCCGCGGCCCGGATGCCCTCGGATACGTGCGCACCCGCGCTACCGCGATGGGTGACTTGGACCGCGTCGAGCGCCAGCGCGAGTTCTTCGCCGCGCTGCTGGATAAGGCAACGTCCTTCTCCACCATCGGCAACCCCTTCAAGGCCGTCTCCCTGGTCAACCACACCGCGGATTCCTTCATCGTCAACGAGAAGGACCACGTGTGGCACCTTGCCCGCGTGGCGCTGTCCATGGCCTCAGGCGTGGAGACAAAGACTGTGCCGATCGGCGGCTTCCAGGACACGGTCGTGGGCAATGTTGTCCTCTGGGATGACGCTGAAGCCCAAGCCCTCTGGGACTCCCTGCGCTAAGATTCGGCCGGTCGTTTCGATCATTTAAGGCTCCAAAATCACAAGGTTTTGGAGCCTTAAATGATCGATCGGTACCTACACCTCGGGGCGGAGGCACCGCGGTACTAGCGCAGCGTCACCTGACGGGACTTGATGTTCTGCAGCTGCTTGCGCTCATCGGCGTCAAGGTTGGCGTCGTTGGAGATCTCCTCCTCCAGCGCCTTGTTCACGCGAGACAGCTCGGCCTCGTAGGAGTCGTGCGCGACCTCTGGGTCGAGGTCAAAGACCGGGGCGATCAGACCATGGGTGCGGAAGACACCGGCAAACTTGGTATTCTCGCCCAGGTTGAGCTCGCCGCGAGCGGCCACGCGCGCCAGCGCGTTGAGGAAAGCATTCTCGTCATCGCACGGGCGGACCCAGCGGATATGCGCCTTGCCGCCACCAGCGTTGGCCCAGAAGGCGGTGCCGACGAAGCCTTCGGCCTCCTGGCCCACCTGGTAGGACTCGATGACGGAATCATTGGCTCGCTGCAGTGCCTGTGCCATCTGCGGCGGAACCTGCGCGCCCTCCGGCATCCACCACGTGAAGTCCTGGTAGACGTTGATCTCCAGCTCGGCGTCCTCCTCCAGCAGCTCCTTGAGCTCCGGCTGGGAACCATCGGCAGCGGTGGACTCGAGGGTGGAGCCCGGCGCGTTGTTTTTCACCCAGTTCAGAGCAAAAGCCAAGTCGCGGCCCGGGTTGTGGGTGTGGGACTGTACCTGCAGGCCCACGAAGGCCTCACCACCGGATTCCTCATCACGGATGAGCGCCGCAGTAGCACCGGGCAGCACGGTGGCGACGTAGACGTCCTTGTCAAAGCCCTTGACGGACAGCTTCGCCGTTGCGGAAGGAACAAATTCCTGCAGGGCGACGAGGCTAGCCTCAGCGGCCAGCCCACCAAAGGGGCGAGGGTCCTTTTCCAGGGCAGCGCGCTCGGCGGCGCGGGCAGCGAGCTTAGCTTGGCGGCGGGACATGCCCTCCGGCAGCTGTTCGTTCTTCTTTTTCTTCTTGGCCATACTGAACAACTTACCTGTTCATTACAGCTCAATGGCATGCAGGGCCACTTCCGGCTGGTTCGTGGCGAGAATATCTACCCCGTTGGCCCACGCCCACTTCATGTCCGCGGGTTTATCGATGGTCCACATGTACGTGGGCAAGCCGTGCGCGCCGATCGCGTCGGGCTGCAGCTTGCCGCGCAACAGCGACATGCCCAGGCCAGTGGGCTGCGACAACAGGATGTCGGGACGGTTGAAATGGCGCTCCCAATCGCGGCGCAGGTAGATGCGGTCGACGTGCGGGGCAAGTGCTGCCATTCGACGAATGGCCCGGTGGGAAAAGGAAATCATGTGGATCCGGGGGTCGTCGAGAAGCCCTGCGTAGCGCAGCCGCAGCACCATCTGTTCTTCGAGGATGTCGCCTTGCCCCGAGGGATGCTTGGTCTCAATGTAGAGGTGGTGCTTCTTATCCCCGAGCATGTCGAGGAGTTCGTCGAGAAGCAGCATGCGCTGGCCGCCGCCAATCTTGAGGCGGCGCAGCTCCTCCCAGGTCATCCGAGACACTCGGCCTGAGCCATTCGTGGTGCGGTCCAGTGTGGGATCGTGATGAACCACCACCTTGCCGTCGCTGCTCAGGCGGATATCGCACTCGATACCGTGAATGGGTAGCTCGAGCGCTTTCTCAAAGGCAAGAGGGGATAGCTCCGGATATTTCCCGGAGTATCCCCTGTGGGCGACAATCTTCACTAGCCGAAGATTTCTTCCTTGATGGTGTTGAGCGTGTTGAAGGAGTTCTCAAAGCGCTCCTTCTCGTGATCATCGAGGGCCAGCTCGATAACGCGGTTGACGCCGGAGCGGTCAACGATGGCCGGGGTGCCGATGAAGACATCCTCGTGGCCGTACTCGCCCTGCAGGTAGGCAGAGACCGGGAGAGCGACGGCCTGGTTCTGGATGACCGCGCGGGTGATGCGGGCCAGGGCCATGCCGATGCCGTAGGAGGTGGAGCCCTTAGCGTCGATGATGTGGTAGGCAGCGTCGCGGGTGTCCTCGAAGATCTTCTCGATGCGCTCGTTGTAGCCCGGGTCCTTTTCAGAACGGTGGGACAGGGAGACACCTGCGATGTTGGCGGAGGAGACGACCGGCAGCTCGGAATCGCCGTGCTCACCGATGATGTAGGCGTGGACGGAGGTCGGTGCCACGTCATCCATTTCAGAGAGCATGTAGCGGTAGCGGGCCGAGTCCAGGACGGTGCCGGAGCCGATGACGCGCTGGTGCGGGAAGCCGGAGGCCTTCCACACTGCGTAGGTCAGCAGGTCCACCGGGTTGGAGGCGACCAGGAAGATGCCGTCGAAGTCATTCTTCATGACGTCCGCCACGATGGAGTTCATGATCTTGACGTTCTTGTCCACGAGCTGCAGGCGGGTCTCGCCGGGCTTCTGTGCGGCACCGGCGCAGATGACGACCATGGAGGCGTCCTTGCAGTCTTCGTAGGTACCCTTGGTCACGCGGGTGCGGGACGGGGCCCAGACGACGCCATGGTTGAGGTCCATGACGTTGCCCTCGAGCTTCTTTTCGTCGATGTCGATGATGGCCAGGTGATCAACAGTGCCCTGGTTGACCAGAGCGTAGGCGTAAGCAACTCCAACGTCGCCAGCGCCGATGAGTACTACTTTGTTTCCAACATGATTTCCCATGACTCCTATTGTGCCCCTAATGTCCGAGTTTTGCTCGTTATGCGCCCGAATTCACAGGTTAAGTAGTCCGATCTCACATTTTTATGCCCGATTAGGTCTGATTAGTGGCATCACTGCACGTTCGCCCCAAAGCTGGTTCAATGGCCAGCATGCGTCAACTCGCGCGCCGCATCGCCCTCAAAACCGCCCGCACAGGACTTCAGGCTGCCATCTTTTCCTTGGAGCTCATCAGTGATCTCACCCCTGGAATGCGCATGACCGGCAGGCGGCGCCTGCCGCAAAATATGTGGCCCGGGCTCTTCGGCGCCGAAGTAGCGACCTGGGCAGCCGTCTCCCCGTCGCTATTGCCACGCCCGTGGTGGGTTACCGCTGCCAACGTGGCCATCGGCCAAGGCGCGGGACATCTCGCCGCCACCACCGCGGCTTTCGCAGCGAAGCGCGCTCTACGCCACGCGGGCCGGCGCCCCCAGGATCGGGTCGGCCCCACCACTCGGCGCTATTCCTACTACTTGCTGGGGCTCGGAACCTTCATCGCGGGCATACGCTCCCTGCGCAACCAAACAGAGCAGGCCCGCCTCGTGGGCAAGCTCAATGACCGCGGCCCGCAATCCGCCGCACTAGGAATGATGGTGGGTACCGCAGGCTACGGTGCCTTGCTCATCGTAGGGGAGGCGGCTCAGCTTACCGTCACTCAGCTTTCTCTCCAGGTGCAGCGTTGGCTGCCCCGGTGGATTGCCTGGCCCCTAGCCGGCGGCGCGGTGGGCTTCGCCGCGGCCGTGGCCAGCGACCGCATGGTCTGGCGCCGGCTGCTCCACAAAGCCACTATCCAGGGCCTTGCCCTCAACAAGCTCGTCTATCCGGGATCTGTCATGCCGTGGGAGCCGGAACGCTCCGGCAGCCCATGGTCCCATGAGCAGTGGACGGCTGTCGGCTCACAGGGCCGCGTTTTTCTCGACCGTGGCCCCCGCGCCCAGGACATCAAAGAGGTCATGCACTTTGACCGAGCGCGCGAACCAATACGCATTTACATCGGCCTCATCCGCGGCCGTGGTCCGCACGCCGCCGCCCGCCACGCGGTGGCGGAGATGGACCGCACGGGGGCCTTCCACCGCGACACCATCGTGCTGCAGATGCCCTCCGGCTCAGGCTGGATCAATAATTATTCGGTCAGTGGCTATGAATTCCTCACGCGCGGCAATTGCGCCACCGTGGCCTTGCAATTCGACTATCTTCCCTCCATGTTTTCCTACCTGGTGGATAAAAACCTCTCCCGCACTTTTGCGCGCGAGCTCATCGCCGCTGTTCACGCCCGCCTCGAGCTCTTGCCCGAGGACAACCGCCCCAAGCTGTACTTAAGCGGCGAATCCCTGGGCTGCTATGCCATCGTGGAAAACTATGAGACGGTCGAAGATTTGCTCGCGGCGTGCGATGGCGCGGTATTCACTGGGCCGCCCCGGATGACCAGTTTCATGCGCCGCCTGCACCGCGAACGCGGCTCCTTGGAGCGCTTGCCGCTTATCGACGGCGGCCGGCACCTCCGCTTCGCCGCCGTCCCCGCCCACATGGAGCACGATGCCTTCGGCGAGCCCTATGGCCCCTGGGAGCGCCCGCGGGTAGCGGTGGGACAGCACGCCTCCGATGCCATCGTGTGGTGGGATAGCAAGCTCATTTATGCTCGCCCCAACTGGATCCACGAGCCGACCCCGCAGACCTTGTACGCAGATACTTTTAACAACCTGCGCTGGCATCCGTTCATCACCTTCTGGCAGGTAGCACTGGACCAGATCAACTCGCTCAACGTGCCGGGCGGCCACGGGCACAACTACTTCGAGGAAACCTTCTGGTACTGGGATTCCGTCCTCGGATCCCAAACCCGTACCCAGCTCACTCCGGAGCTAGCTGAGCGCATGCGGGACTTTGTGGAGCGCGACCAGCTCAACAAACCTTCTGACTTCCGCACGCACGTGCGCAAACAGCTCTAGCCGCACGCACATGCGCTCACCGTGTTAGCCGCACTTCACACCGGTGCTGTGGTGCGGGCAATAGCCATTGGGCACCTTATGCAGGTACTGCTGGTGCTCGTCCTCGGCCAGGTAATACTCTCCCGAATCCGTCTCGCTGAGGAGGGTGACTTCGGTGGTGGTGGCGCCGAAGCCGGCGTCGGCAAGCTTGCCTGCGTAGGAATCCACAAGCTGCTGGATCTCCTCGCGTTCCTCCTCAGTCTCTGGGTAGAACGCCGAGCGATACTGCGTACCCACGTCGTTGCCCTGGCGGAAGCCCTGGGTCGGATCGTGGGCTTCCAAGGCCTTGACCACAAGGTCGCGCAGGCTCACGCGCTGCGGATCATAGGTAATCTGCACCGCCTCCGCGTGGTTGGTCAGC
Source organism: Corynebacterium sp. HMSC074C01 (assembly GCF_001814605.1). Lineage (NCBI taxonomy): Bacteria > Bacillati > Actinomycetota > Actinomycetes > Mycobacteriales > Corynebacteriaceae > Corynebacterium > Corynebacterium sp. HMSC074C01. The sequence continues at coordinate 148,648 of NZ_KV817272.1, forward strand.
CCACGGCAGACCTCGTAGTACGTCGGGTTAGGGGTGGTACCTCCCGCATAGCCCACGGACGTGGACTCCACGCCCTCAGTTTCCCAGAACATCTTCTCCGCGCCCCAGAAACAGCCGATAGCGATGATGAGGGATTTTTGTCCCTCTTTCCACGGGCCGGTAATCGGAGTGCCCAGGACCGCGTGGGGCTGCGGGTTGTCCAAGACGGGCTCGGCGCGCCCCGGAAGAGCGTCCTTAGCTGCCACCAGCTTGGGTTCTGGTGTGAAAAGAAACATGCAGGATTCTCCTTCGCTTAGTCTTGCCCTCCCCTTATACTCCGCTGCGCTGCCCACAATCCAGGTTTTTGTTCACGGCCTCTCCCATAGAAAAAATATTGTGGCCAAATCCTCATCCGCGCCCTACCATGGGGCCTCGTACCCCAAAGAAAGGATGACACAAATGGCTGTTTACGAACTTCCGGAACTCGACTACGCATACGACGCTCTGGAGCCGCACATCTCCGCTGAGATCATGGAGCTGCACCACTCCAAGCACCACGCTGGCTACGTTGCTGGCGCTAACGCTGCGCTCGAGGCCCTGGAGGAGCAGCGCAACGGCGAGGCTAACGCTGACGCTATCCGCGCTCTGTCCAAGAACCTTGCCTTCAACCTGGGTGGCCACACCAACCACTCCATCTTCTGGAAGAACCTCTCCCCGAACGGCGGCGGCGAGCCCACCGGCGAGTTGGCTGAGGCTATTAACCGTGACTTCGGCTCCTTCGAGAAGTTCAAGGCTCACTTCTCCGCCGTTGCTACCGGCCTGCAGGGTTCCGGCTGGGCAGTTCTGGGCTACGACCACGTTGCTGGCCGCCTAGTTATTGAGCAGCTGACTGATCAGCAGGGCAACATTTCTGTGAACTTCACCCCGCTGCTGATGCTGGATATGTGGGAGCACGCCTTCTACCTCCAGTACAAGAACGTGAAGGCTGACTACGTTAAGGCCGTATGGAACGTCTTCAACTGGGATGACGTTGCTGAGCGTTACGCTGCTGCTACTAAGTAAGCACGACGGCCTCCTTTAAGGCCATATAGCTTCGGCCGCGCTGGGTCCTCTTCATTGAGGCTCGGCGCGGTTTCGCGTTTTCATCCGCCTACAGGCCTTGCGCAGGGAGCCCAATCCCGGCGCGCGAGCCGAAACTGCCCGAGTTGCCAAAGTTTTGCGCCGCCCGCTGATCCGAGGGGGATCTTTGTCATGTAGGGCAGTTGGCCTTTCGGTTAAGGCAATCCGCAGCCAGTGAGTGGCGGTGAACTACACCCCTTCTGTACCACCCGCCCCACCCTGGAATTGCTGCCGCTGATGTACGAAGATTTCCACGCCTGGCACACGCGCATGGGCATGGAGCGCTCACCCTTGAACGGAATCTCATGTTGTTAGCCCCCATCATGTTCTTTGGCGGCAAGGGCGGGGTGGGTAAGACCACGCTGGCCACCGCCACCGCCCTGCGCCTGGCCCAGGAAGGCAAGCGTGTGCTGCTGGTATCTACAGACCCGGCGCACAACCTGGGGCACATCTTTGGCACCACGCTTGGCGACGTCCCCACTACCATCCGCCCCCACTTAAGCGTCATCGAGATCGACCCGGCGCGGGCAACGGAGGAGCACCTGGAGGGCGTCGCCAAGCAGATGCGTCGGTTCATGCCGGAGCGCCTCCACCGCGAGGTCGGCCGGCACGTGGACCTGGCCCGGCACTCGCCTGGCACGCACGAGGCAGCGATGTTGGAGCGCATCGCGCAGCTCGTCGAAGAGCAGCAGGCTGGTGGGGAGTTTGAGCACATCATCTTCGATACCGCGCCCTCCGGCCACACCTCGCGGCTCATGGCACTGCCGGAGATCATGGCCGCGTATACCGATGGACTGCTGGCGCGGCGCGAGAAATCCGATAAGTTCGGCGCGGTGGTGCGCGGCATGACCTCGGCGGAGAAGGCCGTATCCGCCAGCTCGCAGGACCCGGTGGACCGCCGTAACCAGGAGATCCGCTCCACGTTGCTCAAGCGCCGCCGCCGCTTCGAGCGTTTGCGCTCCGTGCTTTCCGACGAAGCCACCACGTCCTTCTTCCTCGTCCTCACCGCGGATCGCACCCCGGTGTTGGAAACCTCCGAGTTCTTCGCGGAACTGAGTTCCCATGGCGTGCACTGCGGTGGACTGCTGGTCAACCGCCGCACTCCGGAAAGCACGGAAGAGTTTCTTCAACAGCGCCGCTCCTCAGAGGATGCAGCCTTGGCGCTGCTCGCTGAAAAGCTGCCGGGCCAGCCGGTACACACCTTGCCTTGGCTGCCGCACGAGGTATCCACCCCCGAGGCGCTCGCCGCCCTGGCCGCCGAGCTTCCCTTCGGCAGCTAATCGGCCTCGACCAAGCTACTGCCCTCGGCGGTGCGGGCCACCACGAAATCCTTGAAGTGCTCAACCGGCGGGGCATCATCGCCTTCGCGCCACACCAACCCCAGCTCGCGATAGGCCTCGGGTTCTATGGGAATGAGGTTGCGGGCTTTCAGGTACGGGTCATCAAGCGGCAGCAACGCCGATCCCAGTCCGGCGGCCACGAGGCCGGCCACGGTGGTCAGCTCCATGGATTCGAAGACGAGGCGCGGGCTAAAACCGGCCTCGCTCGCTAGGGAATCGAGAAGCATGCGTGTTCCATAGCCAGGCAACATGCCGATGAAGGGCTCATCGCGAAAGTCTTCCATGCGCACACTGTTTCTTCCGGCAGCCCAATGCCCTTCCGGCACCGCGAGTCCGAGTCTTTGCAGCTTGAGCTGGTGCCAGCCCAGCGGGCCCGGGCTTATAGGCCGGGGACCGACGAGCGCCAAGTCGGATTCGCCGGCCGCTACTCTGTCCACGAGCTCGCGGGCCGCGCCCTGGTGCAGGCGAATATCCACGTGGGGGTGCCTGGCGCGATAGGCCTTGAGCAGCTCCGGAACCATCCACGTGCCGAGGGAATGCATGAAATCGAGGCGCACGGTGCCGCGCTCCGGATCCATAAGTCGGGAGACGGCATCGCGCGCGGCGGCTTCCGACAAGAGCATCCGCCGCGCATGGTCCACGAAGGCCCGGCCGCGCGCATTGAGCCGCAGGCGTCGGCCGCTGCGCTCAAAAAGGCTGGCCCCCACGGCCGTCTCGATACGCTGAACGCGGCGGGTCAACGCGGATTGGGAGAGCCCGAGGGAGTCGGCAGCGGCGCCGACGAGGCCATGGTCGGCCACGGCGACGACTCCGCGGACATCCTCCAGATTCATGCACACCTCGCATGATTTATGTAACTTTCGGACATTTTACACATAATCCGCGCTAGGCCATGCTTGGTGCATGACCAGAACGCGGCGCGCCACCATTGCCATGCTCTTCGTGGGCCTGGCAATTTTTTCTTGCCTCTACCCCACCCAAGCCATGCTGCCTACCCTGGTGGAGGACATGGGCATGTCCCCCACGGAAGCCGCCATGACCATTTCCGCGGCCACGGGTGCCCTGGCTATTTGCGTCATCCCCGTGTCCATCATCTCCGAGCGCATCGGCCGCGGAAAACTGCTGCTCGTGTCCACCATCGCGGCCACGCTCATCGGCATGCTCGTTCCGCTGGCCCCCAATCCAGAGATCCTCATCGCCACCCGCGCGCTCCAGGGGGCCGTCATCGCCGGCGCGCCCGCTACCGCCATGGCCTGGATCTCAGAGGAACTGGAAAGCTCTTACGTCGCCCGCGCCATGGGCTTGTATATCGCCGGCACCACCATCGGTGGGCTCACCGGCCGCCTCATCCCCACCGGGCTGCTCGAGCTCACATCCTGGCGCTGGGCTCTAGCGGGCTCCAGCCTGGTCACGCTCATCCTCGCTATTATCGCCGCTATTTTGCTGCCCTACCAGCAGAATTTCACGCCCAAGGAAATCCACTTTCGATCAGAGCTGCGCGCGATTTTTCGCCATGCCCGGGATATCCGCCTTATCCCCTTGTTCATCGTGGCTTTCGTGGCGATGGGTACCTTCGTCTCCCTCTATAACTTCCTAGCTTTCAGGCTCATCGACCACTTCCATCTCTCGCCGGGCTTGGCCGGCTTGGTCTTCCTCTTCTACCTCACCGGAACGTGGTCCTCGGCGCGCGCTGGCCGGCTGGTTAGCCAAGTGGGCCACGCCAACACCTTGCTGCTGTCGTGCCTGCTTTTTGCCGTGGGCATCGCGCTCTGCATGGGGTCGCTCATCCCCACCCTGTTGGGCATCGTGCTCTTCACCATCGGCTTCTTCGCCGCGCACTCTACTGCCTCGGGCTGGGTGGGCCACATCGCTACCCATGACCGTGCGGAGGCTTCCAGCCTTTATGTCTTCTTCTATTACCTCGGCAGCTCCATCCTGGGCGCGCTGGCCGGCGTGCTCTTTGATTCCCTGTCGTGGACCGGCTTCATCGCCGTCTACGCTGCCCTCGCCGCTGGTATCGCGCTGCTGAGTTGGATGGTGAGAAAAACCGGATAAACTCGTGTTTTATGGATAAGTGGTCGCCGCGCACGTGGCACAGGAAAGCATCCCGCCCTGTCAGCCTGTGGATGATGGTTTTTCTTCTCGCGGGCGCAATCCATACCTTTATCCCGAACTACCGTTGGGTCCTCATCCACCTTTTCACGCTGGGCATCCTCAGCAACAGCATCGTGGTGTGGTCCCAGCACCTCACCGAAAAATTCGTGCAGCTCAAAGTTCCGATGTCGGCCCGCCCGAGGCAGCTCGCACGCATCTATCTGCTGAACACAGGCGTTATCTTCACCCTCGTGGGTCAGCTCCTTACCGAATTCTGGGATCTGCACTGGGTACTCACGCAGATCGGCGCCACACTTGTGGCTCTTGCGGTGTCCTGGCACGGGATGACCCTCTTTATGTTGTGGCGCCGCGCGGAATCCAAACGATTCCGTCCCGTCGTTGCCGCTTACGTGGCCTCAGCCCTCTTCCTTGCCGTGGGTGCTTGTCTCGGCGCTTTCCTCGCAACGCATCCCTCCCATCCGCGCCTGCTCATCGCGCACGTGGCCGCCAATATTGGCGGCTTCGTGGGTCTAGCGGCGGCCGGTTCACTCACCATCTTGTTCCCGTCCATCTGGCGCACCAAAGGAATCAATCCGCGCATGGGCCTAAGCTTTACCCTGCTGGGCCTGGGCGTCATCGCCACTCTGGTGGGCAGCATCTGGAATATTCCGCAGGTAGGCCTCATCCTCTACTGCCTGGGCTGGGCGCTCAGCCTGCAGGGCTGGCTAGTCAACGTCCTCACCGTGCTCCATGACCCGCGCGGACGCATTAGCTTCCCGGCACTTTCCGTGCTCTTTTCCTCTTTCTGGCTGCTCGGCGGTCTGATCTATTTCACCACCCAGCACTTCTTCTCCAGCGAGCCAAAGATTCCCATGCTCGCGCTCGTCGTAGGCTTTGGCGCTCAACTGCTCATCGGCGTCATGGGCTACATGCTCCCGACCACTATGGGCGGCGGCCCCTCAGCGGTGCGAGCTGGCCTGCGCGAGTATAACCGCTGGGGCCTGGGGCGCTCCGTCTTCGTTAATGGCGGACTCGCCCTGTGGCTAGCCACCTCTAGTTCCCTCACCATGGTTGCTGCCTCGCTGCTCTGCCTTGGTTCCCTGGCTGTCTTCCCCATCCTCACCGCCCGCGCGGTCAAGGCCCAGAAAGCCGTGCTGCTCAAGAAGGCTGAAGGTCCAGCCCCGACGAACACCACAGACTGGGACCAGGCCTGGGTGGCCCTTGCGGTACTCATCATCCTCGGCGGAATCAGCCTCATTGTGTAGATCCCCAGACCTGAAACCCGCAACCTCCTGGTGAGCGGTGGGCGTCGGCAAGCGCTTGGCGACGCCCCACCTGCAGGTTGCGGGTTTCAGGTCTGGGGGTGTGCAAACAGGAGATAAGGCGGGCCTGCTAGGGCTCGAGGGGTAATACTCCCGGCGCGTCATCGGACATCCACTCTCGGACGGCGTGGGTAGCGCGCACATCGCCCGCGTTATAGCGCAGAATCTGTGCACGCGCGTCTGTGTCACCGGCAAGTGCGGCGCGGCGGGCATTAACGGATTCCTCGCCGTCAAACTCTTCCGGCCATTCGAAGCCCGCAACCGGTGCCACGGTCTTCAGACCCAGCCCCGCAGTACCGGCGAAACTGCGCCTGACGTGGACGAACATATCTACCCATTCTTCCGAGGAGATGAACTCTTCCACCTCCTGCAGGTTCGGTGTAGAAAAGCGCTGGGCGGATCTGCGCATCCAATGGTTCTCACCGTGGGCGGAGTAGCAGTAGGCTGCGAAGGTCTTTCCAGCCGCATGTGCCTCAGCACGCACCCCCATGAGCCACTCCCAGAACTCGGCAAAATTTTCCGCCTCCGCGCGGCCACCGAGCGGTTCCCATGTAACGAATGAATGGTACTCACCGTCCAGGAGCGCACCCCAGAGGTATGCGCCTTGATCCAGGTAGGCCTCCATGTCGACATCAACTTCGACATCCGCTCGGGGAACACTAACCCGTTCGCGGCGCAACAGTGGGATGTCTTCGCGCCAGGCAGCGGCGAGGGCGGAGGGGGCGCCGAGAGAGGCGTCGATAAGCCCTTGCACCGTCGTGATGCCACGCTCGCGGTAGGGGTTAGCGCGGTCGCCCGGCAGGAAGAGGGAGATATCATCGCGGGCTTCGAGCTCCTCCTGACACAAGGGCCAGAAGCGGCAGGAAGCGCACTCTTTGACGCGGCGCGGCTCAGTGGGAAGTGGCTGCGCCAATGCCTCATCAATAGCGAACCGCGAGGTATCCGTGACAAAAGCTTGGCTACGGTCCTGGCCAATCGCCGCGCCCCTGCCAGAGTTCAGGCCCACTTCCTCCAAACCCCGCGCGGCCAAGGCTAAGCGGTAGCCGTCGACGGCATGGTGTCGAATTTTGTATTTCGCCGGGAGCGGCTCACTCAACCCCAAGCGGTGGGTGGGAACAACCAGCGTGCGCGATCCCTCGTGCGGGCGGGCCACGCGGTGATCGGAGACGATGACAGGACTGTATTTATCCCCGTCACGCACGAGGAGCTCCACACGCACCATCCATTCGGAGGTCGAAAAGACCGCGTTCGTAATGTGCGTATAGCCGCGAACAAGTGCTTCCAGCGTGGCAAGCGCCCGCTCGAAATCATCCCCCTCCAGGTCGATCCGGCGGAACCGGCCCGGCCCCTTTTTGGGGAGGCGGCTAAGTGCAGCATCAATGGCCGCGGCGTGGCGCTCCGCCCGGGCTTGGCTCACCGCGGTGCGTGGGATCTCAGGATGCGCGCGGCGCTGCACTAAGCGATAACGGCAGCCCACAAGATCCGTGGCAACGAGCACATCCTTCACAGCAGGTGAGCTTAGTAGACCACCTTGCTAGAGTTGTAGCGAGACCCTAAAGATAGCTAAATAAAAGGACGTTTCAATGGGCATTATGAAGAAGATCCGCAAGGCCCGCCGTGAGGCCCGCGCTGAGATCAAGGCCGCTAAGACCCGCGCAAAGGCAGAGGTCAAGGCTGCGGATAAGGCCAAGCACCGCCAACAAAAGCTGTTGGCTAGGCAAGAGAAGGCGCTTATCAAGTCTGAGGAAAAGGGCCTGAAGAATCGCCGCAAGCACGAGTACAAAATGGCCAAGAAGGAACTCGAACGCATTAAGCAGGGCCGTTTTAATAAGAACAACGTCAAGCGTTATGCCGGCGCCCTGCGTACCGCAGCACCTCTTCTTTTGCCCCTGCTTTACCGCGGCATCACCGCTGCCCAGCGCGAGGTGGAGAAGAAGCGCGCGCAGAAGGCCGGAGTCAGCGCTGAGCAGCTAGCGTCCTTCTCCGGCCACGGCGCGCCGCTCAAGGCCCGCACCGCGGGTATCCGCAACTCTCTCAAGGACGCACAGCTTCCCGCTGGTTTCAAGCGCGACGTCAAGGAGCGCCTCAACGAGCTTGACTCCGCGATTGACAATGCGGAGTACATGACCGATCAGCAGCGTCAGCGCGCGCACCGCTCTATTTCCGGCGAGATCGACTCACTGAACGACGAAATCCAGGCCAAGCTGGGCGCTTAGCCTCTCAGCGCGCAGACGTCTACCCTTCAAGCCGCACTACCCTCCCCCAAGCGGGGAGGACACTCGTCGCGTATCCACATTGTTCAGCCGGAATGGAGATTCATGGCCCGCCGCGAAATCACTCAGTTTTTTGATGATATCGATAACAAGCCCCTCAGTGAGGAAGAACTGATCGTCATCCGCTTCAGCGTTGACGGTAAGGATTATCTTCTCGACGTATCCCAAGAAAACGCCGACAAATTCCACGCTGCGCTGGACCCCTTCATCAAGGCGGCCCGCCACCCCGTTAAAAAGGACACCCGCCGCTATAAGCCAGCCGATGTCCGCGCGTG
>NZ_KV817272.1:157149-165800 GCF_001814605.1 Corynebacterium sp. HMSC074C01
CCAAGAAAACGCCGACAAATTCCACGCTGCGCTGCCCCCCTTCATCAAGGCGCCCCGCCCCCCCGTTAAAAAGGACCCCCGCCGCTATAAGCCAGCCGATGTCCGCGCGTGGGCCGCCAAGCACGGCTACCAGGTAGCTGAGCGCGGCAAGATCCCCAACGAGGTGATTTTGGCGTACCGCAACGCCAACAATCTTTAAAGAACGCCCTGCTCGCGGGCAGCAGCCACGGCGGAGGTGCGGGAGCGCACGCCCAATTTATCGTAAATATGGACTAGGTGGGACTTCACCGTCGCCTCTGACAACATCAGCTCCACACCGATCTCACGGTTGGAGGATCCTGCCGCCACCAGCTTCAATACTTCAAGCTCGCGCGGGGTAAGGGAGGTGCGCGGGGTGCGCACGCGGGTCATCAGCTTATCGGCCACCACGGGCGAGAGTGCCGAATCTCCTTCGGCCGCCGAGCGTACCGCCGCGAGCAACTCGACCGGTGGCGCATCCTTCAGCAGGTAGCCCACCGCTCCGGCCTCGATGGCTCCGAGGATATCCGCATCGGTGTCATAGTTGGTCACCACGAGCACCTTGGGGGGATTCTCCATGGAGTAGCGGATAGCAGCGGTTGCTTCCGCGCCGCCCATGACGCGCGTGCCTTCGATGCCCGCGCCGAAACGCAGATCCATGAGGAGGACGTCGATGCCACCCGCCTGTGCCGCGGAAACAGCGGCCTCGGCCGTAGCTACCTCGCCCACGACCTCGATATCCTCTGCTCCCTCGAGCACCGAGCGTAGACCTAGGCGTACGATCTCGTGGTCGTCGGCAAGCAAGACCCTAATCACGGGCTTCCTCCTCATTGGTACGGTGTGGACAAATTCCTAATCTACATCGTTATCTAAGGGCACACTAACTGAGACCGCCGTGCCGCTGCCTGGGGTGGATTCAATCACGACCTCTCCGCCGAGCTCCTCGGCACGCCTGCGCATCGCCGATAGACCAATATGTCCCAACCCCGCCGGCTTATTCTCCACTGCCTCGACATCAAAGCCGTCTCCATTGTCCACCACGTCCACGCGCACCTCATCCGGCGCATAGGTCACGGTGACCCGCGCCTTGCTGGCATGGGCATGCTTGACGACGTTCCCCATCGCCCCCTGCGCAATCCGCAGCAACGCCGCTTCCACCTTCATGGGCAACTGCTGCGTATCGCCCTCAACGTCCACAGACACGTCGACCCCACCGGTTGCCGCGAAGTTATCCGCCATCCGCGTCATGGCAGCTCCCAGGGAAGTTTCCGATAGTGCCGCCGGCTGAAGTGCCGCAATCATGGCGCGCGCTTCATGAAGGTTATCCGCTGCGGTGCGCCGCGCGAGCTCAATGCGCTCTTGTGCTTTGGGAATATCTTCTTGGTCGAGGTCACGGTCAGCGGCATGCAGCAGCATCTGGATGGAGGACAGGCCCTGCGCCAGGGTGTCGTGGATTTCGTGGGCGATGCGCTGGCGCTCTGCCGTCATTCCGGCCGTGCGCTCAGACTCCACGAGTTGCGAACGGGTCTTCACCAATTCTTGGTTCATACGGCTCAGCGCGCGGAAGGCGTAGGTAATCGCGATTGTCACCAGGGCCGATACCGCGGGGCCCATGATGCCGCCGAAGGACAGCCCACCCGGTATCTGCACCAGCACGGTCATCACCGTGGCCGCGATAACGCAGATGACACCGGGGATCATCTCCAGCACGTAGAGGTAGACAAAGTACAGGGAAAACACCAGGTAGATGGCCGCGGGCGCCACTGCCAAATCAGCGAGCCACAACACCGTGAGGATGACCATCCAGCCATAACGCGCGACGCGCGGAAGGACCTCCAAGTAAGCCGATCCCCCGAAGTAAACCACAGCAAAGGAAACCAGGAGCAGGAGGTTCAACACGCCCTGCCACAGCGGTAGGCGCACCGTGGTAAAAATCGCCACCACCAGCAGCGTCGCTGTCAGGACGTGAATACCATTGCGCAGGGCATCCGATTCAACTGAGCGCTGGTCTAATGTGGACGTCATGCGCCACAGCCTACTTCCCTCGTTTGCCGCCTGCCTGATCGGTATCGGCTTAGCCACCGTGGGGTGCTCGGAGGCTCAGGACCTCACCAACAGCGCCCACACCACCAGCCCCGCGCCAGAACTCAACGCAGGCGACGGCCTGCCCGCGGACGCTACCGCCGAGGTCAGCGACTGGGAAGACTGCCCTTACTTGGATACCCAGTGGGTCGCCGATACGAATGGGCAAAGGATGACACGGTGGGGCGTCGACAAGCGCTTTAGCACCCCCGCCTGCGTGTTCTGGTCCTACCCTGAGGACCCACAAGCCACCGTCCTGGTGCGGCAGATGCCCAGCGTGGAGGAGGCCCGGGCGGTCGTGGATTGGGCTGCACCGGTGGAGGACACGGAGCTCGCCGAATTCGATGGGTGGTCAGGCGGACGCGGTGTCTTTGAGGATCACACGGTCTTTGCTGTGCAGAAGGAGAACCATGCCGTGGTGGTGTGGTCGAATCAGCTGCAGACCCTCAAGCCCCAGCTCATAGCGCAGGAAGCGATCAACCGCTTAGGTCTATAAAGACCTAAGCACGTAAACACCTAAACGGTAAAAGGCCTAAACGGCGACGTCGTTATAGGGCATCTGCGCCGCTACCCAGGGGAAAATAACCTCCATGAGCAGGAAGAAAACCCCCGCGGCAAGAGCCAGCGCCAACAACGCCTTCACCGCGGTGGGGCCAGGCAACAAGTTCCAGAGTGCGCGATACATTAGTTCTCCTCCAAGACGGCGGGGCGGTCATTGTCATCTGAGCCGGGTGCTTTAGCTTCCCGGTCGGTCTCCATCGCGTGAATGATCATGCGCTCCGCATTGGAAAACTGCGGGTGGCAGGTGGTGAGGGTGAGTAGGGATTCGCTGGGCTCAACCCCCTCCGCACCGGGGATGGGCTGGAGCACGCTGACATCGCCCGGCAGCGTGATATGGCGGCCCTGCACCGGCTGGTACTCCGGTTTGGCCTGTTGCTCTGGGCTAAAACAGCCGCCCGGGACACCATCAATGGGCAAAACACGGTAGGTGATCCACTCCGTTTCGGTTTCGATGACGATGGCATCACAGGTGTCCAGGTTTCCCAGATCATTAAAAGGAGCGCCCTTGCCCACGCGGTGCCCAGCTACAGCAAAGTTTCCCGGCTCACCGGGCATCTGCGTCTCCGTGTAGCGGCCGGGTCCACGCAATAGGTCATCCTCGTTGGTACCTTCCAGGACCGCGAAAGCGAAATCCGAGCCAAAGGCCGGTATGTAGAGGCGCGCGAAGGCCTCACCAAGCTTCGGGGCGTGACCCCCTCCACGCGGGTTGCGCCATTCTTCCTCAAGCGTCTCATTGGCTTGGTCCTGCATCTGGCCAGACTTAATGTTGGTCCAATAGGACTCATAGAAAGCGAAAAGCAGCAACAGCACGCCGGCCGTCAGCATAAGCTCACCGATGACGGTACCTACGGTCGGTCGAGTGCGTGCAGTGGGGTGAGGCATACCAGCATCTTAGCTTCCCTGTAATGTGTAGATGCTCCACCACCCTGCAGGAAAAGGAAAAGGCGATGATCAGCATCTTCATGTACCCGGTCTCCGGAATCATGAAACTTTGGAACCTACTATTTGCTTCTTTCCTGGACGGTTCGATGGCGTGGATTCTCACCATCGTCTTCTTGGTACTCACAGTCCGCGGAATCATCGCCCCGCTCAATTGGCTCTCGGTAAAACAAGGCCGCATTGGCGCTCTCATACGCCCGGAGATGACCAAGCTCGACGAACAGCTCAACCAGGCTGATTCGGTCGAAGAAGCCGTTACTATCCTGACCCAGCAGCGTGAGCTCAATAAACGCTTTCAGCACAACCCTGCGGTGGGATGCTTTCCCATATTTCTCATCACTCCGGCCTTCATCGGGCTCTACCAAGTGGTGCTTAGGGTTTCCGGTTCCACGAATGAACCAGTAGGAATGCTCACGCTTGACGACGTCTCCTCATTCCGCAACTCCACAGTTTTTGGGGTCCCCCTGACCGATTTCGCTCGCGAACATCACGACTTGATCCTGCCGATGCTTCTGGCGGCGCTCGTGTTTACATCCCTCAACACCCTGATCACGCTCTACCGCAGCTACCTCACCACGCGTTTCGATCAGAAAATACCGCGCCGCCTGCTATGGTTCATGGCACTCATGGTGATTCTGATCCCTTGGATGTTGTGGTCAGTGGCCTGGAACGGCCCCATCCCCGTGACAATCATCTTCTACTGGGGCTGCACCTATCTCTTTACCCTGCTACAGACCTTGGTGTATGAATTCATCCTGCGCCGCCGTTATCCTCTACCAGAAGCTGTCCACGAACTACGGCGCGAGAGCATTCGACGCTGGCGGGATAAGGAAGAGAAAAAAGAGAAGAAGGCCGCTAAACGGCGCCTTAAGGAAGACCCCAAACACAAGGAAGAAGTGGCTGCTGCCCGCAAACGCCACTCAGCGATTGTGGCGGAGGCACGAAAGATTCTTAAATCGAATAATCGGCCGGAGGCGCCGACAGAAGCTGAATAGCCAGCTGCTTCGCGGTAACGAGCGGGGCAACGTCGCGGGTCAGGCGCGCGCCGGCCAGGCCACCATCAAGGAAGATAAGAATCTGGCTCGCCTGCTCCTCTGAGGGGTAGCCATTCTTAGTGTTAAGCAGCGCCGTGATGGTGGAATGAATCCACGTGCGGTGCTCTACGCAAGCAGACACAATGCCCCGCTCGGCGTCTGTCTCTGGGCGTGGGTATTCGCCAGCCGCGTTAAGGAAGTGCGATCCGCGAAACTCCATGGCTGGCTGCTCTTCGATGGCCTTGTCAAAGAAAGCCAAGATCTTGCTCTCTGGGTCGGTGGCGTCCTCGGTGCGTTTTTGCCAATCCGCGCGGTACTCCTCGTCAAGGGCCTCGACGTATGCGATAACGAGGGCATCCTTGGAGCCGAAAAGAGAATAGAGCGAAGCCTTTGCCACATCTGCCTCGCGCAGAATGCGGTCGATTCCGATGACGCGAATACCTTCGGTGGTAAAGAGCCGCGTGGCGGATTCGAGTAGTCGGCTACGCGGACTCGGGCGATTGCGTCGCGACTTCTTTTCGGCCATTTCTTCTCCTTACATGACAAAACCGGTTCATCTATACAATATAGACAAACCGGTATGTATGCGAATTATTATTTCTTGCGGCCCGTAATGGCTCCCACAATCCACAGCAGGATACAAGCGCCGACGGTCGCAGTGATAATCATCAAGAACCAGCTATCACCAACGCTCTTGTTAAAGAGCGCCAGCAAACCGCCACCAATGAGGCCGCCGATAACACCAACGATGAGGTTAGTGAACAGCCCCTGGTCACGCTTCATAATCTTCTCTGCGAGCCAACCCGCAATGATGCCAACAACAATCGAACCAAAGAAACCGAGACCAAGTCCCATGTCACTCACTCCTTCTCTAAACAGTAAATAGCTTTTATCTACGTACCCCCACCGTACGCGTTAAAACACCAAAACGACCCGGGCCCACCATATATCCAATAGATGGGTCCGAATCGTTATAGCGGGGTTATGCCTTAGTTACTCTGAGTCTGGGCGAACCACCATCATCGGGCACGGTGCGGACTGCAGCAGCGCGCGGGAGGTAGAGCCCAAGAGCATGCCCTTGAAGCCACCTCGGCCGTGCGAACCCACGACAAGCAGCTGAGCGCCCTCGGAAGCTTCCGTCAGCGCACGGACCGGACGGTCACGAGCGATAACCTTCTTGACCTGTACATCCGGGTACTTCTCCTGGAACTCTGCGAGGCGCTCGGTCAGCAGTTCTGCCTGTTCCTTCTCCACCTCAGCCCATTCAGCCTGGGCTGCCGAAAGTCCGGCCAGGGAAGCCTGCACCTGCATGTCCATCCACGTGTGAACGGCAATCAGCTCTGCGCCACGGGCATCCGCTTCCTTGAAGGCGTAATCCGTCGCCTTCTGGGAGACCTCGGATCCATCGACACCGATGACGACAGGACCGTACTTGGTGGACTCAGTGACGTGGTTATCTTCACGAACTACGACCACCGGGCAGGAGGCGTGGGAGACCACGGAGGCAGAAACCGAGCCCATGACCATTCCAGAAAGACCGCCCATACCGCGGGAGCCCATGACAATCATGGTGACGTCCTTAGACATCTCCAACAGCATGTCGATCGGGGAACCTTCAGCCACGGTGTGACCAATCTTCAGATCCGGGGCAACCTTGTGGGCCTCAGCGCGGGCCTCTTCGATCTTCTGCAAGGTTTCCGCTTGGAGGTCATCAAAAAGCTCCTTCGGCGGGACCATGCCTTCGGCGTAGAGAAACTGCGGCATCGTATAACTCGATGCGATACGCAGTGGGATACCCCGCTTCACCGCAGTGTTGGCAGCCCAGCGGACGGCGTTCTCCGACGCTTCCGAACCATCGACGGCTACGACGACAATGTCTTCCTTTGCCATGACCTTTCCTTTCGAAGTGCTTACACTCCCAGTCTAATACCTATTACTAGACCTGTGGGGTGGTCGCTGCATCTGCGTTCGCAGGGAAAAGAAGATTGTAGGCGGCCACGACAATGTCACGAATCACGGCACCGATACCATTGGAAAAGAAATCGATGACGGGTGCGAGAATAGAGTTGATATCCATGAGACAAAGAATATCGCAAAAAAGGCGTGGCGCAACACCACTTCCTATTCGCGATGGACTAAACCCCACCCACGCTCGCGTGTCCGACGGGCCAATCAGCGCGTGGGACTTCATACACAATCTCATCACCACGCAGCGCCATCGCCATCCCGAGGACAACGAGGCCGCTCTTCAGGCACGATTCGACACCAACGAAGTTGTGCGCCAAGATGGTTCCCCTCTTCGCCCCGACAGCACCCTCGCCACCAACGCGGTGGTCTACTTCTATCGCATGCCGGCTCCAGAGACGCCCGTCCCTTACGATATTCCAATCCTGTTCGAAGACGAGCACCTCTTAGTAGTGGACAAGCCACCCTTCATGGCCACGATGCCGCGCGCCCGCCACATCACGGAGACTGCCACCGTGCGCCTACGTCGGAAGACAGGCAACAACGAGCTCTCCCCAGCACATCGCCTCGATCGGCTTACCTCGGGCATTCTCGTCTTCACCAAGGACCGCTCAGTACGAGGCGCCTACCAAACGCTCTTCGCCGAGCGCCGCGTCACCAAGACTTACGAAGCCATCGCCCCGCTTGCCGACGTCTCACCAGGCACCGTCTGGCGCTCCCGCATGGAGAAGACCCCGGGGGAGCTACAAGGGCGCATCGTCGAGGGCGAGGTCAACGCCATCACCGAAGTAGCCGCCGTGGAACCAGTAGATAAGAACCCCTACGAAATGCTGCATGGGTCGCTTCCGGCGTTGGCGCGATACACGCTCAAACCACATACCGGAAAGACCCATCAGCTCCGCCTACACATGCTTCAGGCAGGCATCCCCATTATTGGTGATCCCATATACCCGGTGATTTTCCCGGCAGAGGCCGAAGACATGCGGATTCCCATGCATCTGACGGCAACACGCATTTCCTTTGTCGATCCTTTAACAGGACGGCCCCGAGAATTCTCCTCTCAACTACCACTTGAATCCCACCATTTTTTGAGCCCGTAATTAGGATCCTTTAACCACCGTTAAGGGCTTCGTCTCACCTTTCGAAGGCCGGAAGCTCGCTTTCATTTCCAAGGGCACGCCCGGCCGCCTCCCACCAGGTGCCCGTGTCCCGCGCGCCCTTCCAGCCGGCAACGTAGGCCACCACCAAGCCTGCGAGCGGAATGACGACAGCGCCAATCGGACTGAACAGAGACGCCACGAAATCAATCACATGGTCAATCTGGAAGAACTCAAACACCATGCCGTAGAACTCACCCCGGCTATGCATGTCCGGAACACGCTTAGCCACGGGGTCAATCACTGGTTCTAGGCGGTCACGAATCGCCGGCCCGAAAACAAAAGAACGAAGGACAGCGCCGCCAATGCGAACTTCCTGCTGACTTCCCACGCGCCCGCGCGATGGGGATGTGTGGCAATTCAACGCGCCTCTGCCGTACTGACTCGTTGCCAACAGGAAGAAAGTCGATCCGCTTAAAGCCATCACGGAGTCTTACCCGCGCCGCACGACTACCGGGCTCAAGGACATCTACAGTCTTGCCCGCGAAGAAGTGGCTCAGGCCGTCCTCGTCCCACCCTGACGCCGCGTTCTCCCTGAAGACCAACGAATGATCAACGTCCTTCACGCGCGAAACGACCTGCCCCTCACGTATAAGACATGCAGCCGGCACCTTATCCATCAATCCACGGGGTATGGAACACTGTGCAACCCGCGACCGAATCTCGCCCGAAGTAGAAAGGCTTAAAGTGTCGTCTAAATCTGTTAAAGCAGAAACGATCGCCCGTGCTGCAAACAGGACGTAGACAGTCTTCCCCTCATAGGGAAGTTCCCAAAGGTCAAACGTGTCGCTCAAACGCAACGCCCCCAACTTTGACGGTCTGCGCTAAT
This sequence comes from Corynebacterium sp. HMSC074C01, assembly GCF_001814605.1. NCBI lineage: Bacteria > Bacillati > Actinomycetota > Actinomycetes > Mycobacteriales > Corynebacteriaceae > Corynebacterium > Corynebacterium sp. HMSC074C01. The sequence goes on from NZ_KV817272.1 coordinate 165,735, forward strand.
TTCTCCAGTCGCCACAGCCGTAACTGTAACTGACCCGGACCTGACCCCTGTTTGGTAGACACCTGA
>NZ_KV817273.1:0-311 GCF_001814605.1 Corynebacterium sp. HMSC074C01
TCGGGTCGGTGTTGCCAGGCTCACCGTTCTCGTCGAACTTGTTGTCCTTGTTCGGGTTCTTAGAACCGTCGACCTCTTCCTTATCGGTCAGGCCGTCACCATCGGTATCCGGCTTCGTCGGGTCAGTACCGAGATCCTTCTCTTCCTTATCGGTCAGGCCATCACCATCGGTGTCCTTATTCTTCGGATCAGTACCATCCTTGACCTCGTCACCGTCGTTGATGCCGTCACCGTCGGTATCCGGGTTCTTCGGATCGGTACCGTGCTCCTTTTCCTCACCATCGGTCAGGCCGTCACCATCGGTATCCGGG
>NZ_KV817274.1:0-63025 GCF_001814605.1 Corynebacterium sp. HMSC074C01
CCCGCTACGCACCCCGAAACCGGAAGAGCCGCTTTAGTCGAGGGCTTGTCGGTTTATTGATTGCTTGATTTCGCTGCTTCAACGGACCTGACCCCTGTTTGGTAGACACCTGATATCCAGCCCGGTTGGGTTGGGAAGAAAGGTAATCTACCACCATGCCTAGGTACTCCGAACAGTTCAAACGTGATGCTGTGGCCCTCTACGAAAACAATGAGGACCTCTCACTTCACGCGGCTTCAGCAGAGCTTGGAGTCAATCGCTCCTCACTTTATTCCTGGCTTAAGCAGTACGGCACCGGCAAACGCGCCCGCACGAAGACCCTGCGTGACAACGCCCAGGCGACGACTGATTCTGAACGGATCCGCCAGCTAGAAAAAGAGGTCTCTAAGCTGCGCGAAGAACGTGACATCCTGCGTAAGGCCGCGAAGTATTTTGCCGAAGAGACACGCTGGTAATCCGCTTCCAGTTTGTCTACGACTACCGAACCGAATACTCGGTCAAGCGGATGTGCCACGTGTTAAAGCTCAATCGCTCCTCGTTTTACAAATGGGTCAACACCCGCCAAGAACGCAGGTTAAAGATGTGTTCTGATGCTCTTATTGGTGCACGAATCAAGACCATCTTCGATGATGAGCACGGGCTTTATGGTGCTAAACGCATCGCTGCAAGCCTTAACGACGATACGGACTTTCCCTTTAGGGTAGAAAGCATCAAGTCATCAATCAATAGGTGCGATGATGCATCTTCCTTCTGGAAGCCGTGAATGGTTGACTGGTGTCTTAAGTCAGTGCGAGCGTCAGGATCGGTACTCCGATGGAGAATGCGAGCATGCCTAAGCAGTTGATCCAGAATGCGCTACCGAGGAAGTGGGCGCGGACATGGGCTGCTGCGGCCGCGCAGAAATAGGCGATGACTCCAATCATGGCTGTGATTCCTACGCCGGGGAACCAGAGGCCGGCAATGAGTCCTACGGCGGCGAGGCACTTGATGACAATGAGCGCCCACCACCAGTCCTTGGGGAGTTTGACGCCGCTGAGGCAGGCTTCGATGAAGGGGACTGGTTTGAGGGAGAGGGCGGCGTCGCCAAGCAGAATGGCTGCTAGTAGAAGGGAGGGCCAGGCTGGGGAAGATTCTAGGATCATTGGGTTACTCCGAATGCGGTGTTGAGGCGTTCGATCGATGAGGCGGCTTGGGATGTGAGGTGCTCGGTGTCGTAGATTCCGGCGGCCCAGCCGATGAGTAAGCCGAGGTAGACGTTGTACAGCAGGTCGGCGTACTCGGCCGCATCGGCGCTGCTGAGCCTGGTGCCGAGTCGCAGGGTGATTTCATCGGTCAGGAGCGTTTTGAGTGCGGTGAGCGCTTCGCCTTGATTGCCTTGTTGGATGAGTGCTGCGCCAAAGGCGCGGGAGAGCTCTTCGTGGCCGGTAAACATCTGGAGGAAAGGTCTCAGGACATCGAGAAGGCTATCGGATTGTCCCCGGATGTCATCGTGGAGTTCTGAAATGTGTTGGCCAATGGTGCGGATGAGCAGCGTTTGTTTGTCGCCGACTCCCATGACGGTTCCCACGCTAACGCCAGCTTCGGATGCGATAGTCCGGATGCTGGTGGTGGCGTAGCCCTGAGTGAGGAAGAGTTCGTAGGCGGTGGCCAGGACCTTGCTGTCGGTGCCAGCTTTGGCGGCCGAACGCGATGGGTGAACGTGTTCAGTGAACATGTTCAAAAGGGTAGCTCTTGATGGCTTCGGGGTCAATGACGCCGAAGTGTTGACAGTTGGCGCTAGGCCAGCGCGGGGAAGACGCGGTCGCGCAACAGATGCGCAAGTTCGCGGTCGGGTGCAGCTGGGTTGACCCAGGCGGTGTCGCCGATTTCGGCGGCGGCGTGGGGCTCGTCGGTGGTGACGGTGCGTGTGCAGGTGAAGATGGTGCCGACAATGACAGAAGCAGCAGGTAGGCCGAAGCCTAAAGGAGGCTAAATGTCAGCAGGGCGAATTGCGGCAAGATACGCCCTCTTGCGGGCTCTCGCAAGGATTTTTGGGGAAGTGTATACGTTCGTCTACGGTTTCCATTTTTTGCTTCCAAATTTGTCTACCACATGTAACTCTAGGGGGTGTCCGAGTTCTCGGCCATCTTCTCGCGAAAGGGATAAGGGCATGTATTGCCCCAAGAAATGTGCGCCTCTGGTAGTGCTGATTGCGGCAGTATCAGTTCTCGCTCCAGTTAAAGCACTTCCTCAGCGGGTTGGTTTTTGAAAACTATCGTTGCACTAAATGGCGAAGGTTTTAGGGTAGCGTGCTTGGAATTTCGCCATATGGACGTTGCTGAACTGTCTGGAGAGCAGTCAAAGAGAATCTACCGGTTAGGGAGAATAATTTATGTGGAAAAAAATCTTGGCCACTATTGGCGTTATTCTGATGACGCTTTCCGTTTATGTTCAATGGCCGTATGCTGTCACGATTGCTCTAGCAGTTTTGGTCATTGTCCTTGTGTTTCTTCCCAGCGGGAAGAAGTAAATGCCTGAGTAGGGGTGGGTATTTCAGCGGACCTGCCTCTGTCTTATGTTGATGAGCCGAGAAAATGGGCGCGGAGGTGCGCTGCTACAGATGCGTAGAAACAGGCGATGCGGCCTGTGGCTTCGAGATGCAATTTACGAAAACGTACCTACCCAGCCAGCGCGGGGAAGACGCGGTCACGCAACAGGTGCGCAAGCTCGCGGTCGGGTGCTGTTGGGTTGACCCAGGCGGTGTCCCCGATTTCGGCGGCGGCGTGGGGTTCGTCGGTGGTGACGGTGCGGGTGCAGGTGAAGATGGTGCCGACGACGACCTCGCCCGGTTCGTTGGCGGCGGGAGCGTCGAAGGTGCCGAGTTTGTTGAGGCTCTCGGCGTCGAGGGTGAGGCCTACTTCTTCGGCGACTTCGCGTAGGGCGGCGTCGACAAGCGCCTCGCCCGCCTCGGGCTTGCCGCCGGGCAGTTGGTACTTGGTGGAGGACTTCTTGCGCACGGTAAGCACGTGGCCTTGTGGGTTGCGGATGACGACGGCTGCTACTTCAATCATGGCTGCTGATTGTAGGCGGCCTAGAGCAGCGGCAGGAGCACGAGGGCGAGATTGAGTGCGATGACCAGCGCGGCAAGCGTCCAGCCCACGGCCATAGACCAGGGTTTCGCGGCGAACTCACCCATGACGTCCCGGGAGCCGGCATAGCGGAAAAGCGGGATGATGGCGAAGGGGATGCCCAGGGAAAGAAGTGCCTGGCTGACCACCAGTGCCATAGTGGGGTCGACCCCGCAGCCGATGATGACCAGCGCCGGGATGAGCGTGACCAGGCGGCGGACTAGTAGGGGGACCTTGATGTGAAGCAGGCCGTCCATGATTTCGGAGCCGGCGTAGGCGCCCACTGACGTCGAGGCGAGGCCGCTGGCCAGCAGGCCGATGGCGAAGAGAACGCCGGCCAGCGGGCCGAGGTGGCTGGCAATCGCCGTGTGGGCCCCGGAGATGGTCTCTGTGCCGTCCACGCCGTAGAGGGCCGAGCCCGCCAGGACCAGCAGGCCCACGTTGACGAGCCCGGCGATGGACAGCGCCACGGCGATGTCCGCGCGGGTGCCGGCCAGCACGTGGGGGATTTCCAGGTCGGGGTAGCGCTGCTTGGTCAGGGAGGAGTGTAGGTAAATGGCGTGCGGCATGACGGTGGCGCCCAACATGGAGGCGGCCAGCAGGATGCTGTCCTTGCCCTCTAGGCGGGGGATGAGGCCGCCGGCCACGTCGGCGGGGTCGGGCGGGGCGATGGCGAGGCCGGCAAGGAAGCCGATGCAGATGACCAGGAGCAGGCCGATGACAAGCCCCTCGAACCACTGGTTCTTCTTCTGGAAGATGAGGAGAATGATGGAGACCGCGCCGATGATGAGCGCGCCCGCGAACAGGGGGAGGTTGAAGAGGAGTTGCAGGGCAATGGCGCCGCCGATGACTTCGGCGAGGTCGGTGGCCGCGGCGATGAGCTCGGCCTGGGCCCACATGCCTAGGCGCGCGCGGCGGGAGAGACGCTCGCCCATGATTTCCGGCAGGGAGCGGTGGGTGACTAGGCCCAGTTTGGCGGAGTGGTACTGGATGAACATGGCCATGAGGTTGGCCACGACGAGTACCCACACCAGGAGGTAGCCGTAGTGGGAGCCGGCGCTGATGTTGGCGGCTACGTTGCCGGGGTCGACGTAAGCCACTGCAGCAACGAAGGCGGGGCCGGTGAGGCTGATTAAGGTCTTACGCATAGGCATCTCCATACCAAAAGTTCAACTACTTGAAGTCTAGTTTTCATCGCCATATGTTCAAGCCAGGGGTTTGATCCGGCAAACCATGTTAAAGTTTATTTGTTAATTATTTAAATTACTTTATGTATTTTGGCTGGTTAGAGACAGGGAGGTGCAACGGGTATACTCCCTTCAGTGCGCCAAAGTTGGAAGATTTTTATCAGGGATGTAGCCAGGCTTGGCCGCGTCCCCAGGGCGTGGATCATCCTCATCGGACTCATCATCACCCCCGCGTTGTATTCATGGGTGAACATCGCGGCTTTTCGTGACCCTTACGGCCATACCAACAACATCAAGGTGGCCGTGGTCAACGAGGATAAGGGTGCAAACAACGAGCTGACGGGGAAGATAGATGTCGGCAGCGAGGTCATTGAGAAGCTCAAGAAGAATGACCAGCTAGGCTGGCAATTCCTTGAGCGCGACGAAGCCGAGAAAGCCCTTTTAGAGGGAGACGTGTATGCCTCGGTGACGATTCCTGAGGACTTCAGCGAGAACCTCGTGAGCATGCTCGACGGGAAGTTCACGCAGCCCCAGCTGGTTTACCGCGTCAACGAGAAGAACAACGCCATCGCCGTGAAGATCACGGATACCGGTGCCAAAGGTCTGGACAAGCAGATCACGGCGGCCTTCAAGGAGCAGGTGGCCACCGTCGCGGCGGAGAACGTCAAGGACACCGGTACTGACTTCGAGCGAAAAGTCACGCGCGCGATGAATAACACGAGCTCCGCGTTCGGGGAGACCGCGCAGGAGATTGACGGCAACCGTGAGAACCTCGCGCGGATCCAGGGAAAGCTTGATGCCGCTGCTGATTCCACGTTGGGCGCCAAGTCCACGGTGGCTGATGTGAGCACCGCGCTGGGCGACGCCCAAACAGCCCTCGCCGAGGTCTCCTCCCTCGTCGAGCAGGCCCAAGGGGGCATCGGTGACTTCACCGATAAAACCACCGGTGCCTTCGTCAGTGGTGCAAGCGCGGTGGCGGACGGTACTGCCCAGGCGCAGGAATCCATCGCGGATGTCACCGCTGGCCTTAACCAGGCCGGTGACCGCTTCGATTACGCCACGCAGCGGGCCAACACCGCCATTGATGCGAGCGCAGAATCGATTGCGCAGCTTAAAGCCCTGCGCGATTCCGCAACGCTTTCACCGCAGGTGGCCAAGGAAATCGATGACGCCATCCAGCGCCTCGATGAGGGCAATGAATCCAACCGCCAATTGGTGGGGAACCTCAATGCGCTGAGCAAGGATACCCAGGCCGCGGCGGACAACGTGCAGGCTAGCGCGGAGGCCATCAACCAAGCAGCGGCAGATACCAAGGCCACGTCGCAGACGCTGCGCGATACCGTGACCACCGCTGTGCCCGAAATCAACCGTGCCATGAGCAATCTGAGCTCCACGGCGAGCGCTTTGAGCTCCACCCTGGAAGCACAGAAGGGAACCATGCAGGAGGCCAATGGTCTCCTGGACGGCGTGGCCCAGCAGCTGCGCGCCACGAAGGACACCTTGTCCGATTTCGATACCAACCTCCTGGCCCTGCAGGACAGCCTGCGCGCTATGCAGGGCGATGTAGGCTCGCTGCGTGCCGCGATGAACTCCAAAGTCGTTCAAAATGTCACCGGGCTGGACGCGGAAGAAATCGGTAAATTCTTTGCGGAGCCCATCGAGCTGAAGACCGAAACCGTGTACCCGGTGGACAGCTACGGCTCCGCCATGGCGGCGCTGTTTACTAACCTCTCTCTGTGGATTGGTGCCTTCGTCCTCATGGTGATCTTCCGGGTTGAGGTCGATAAGGAGGGCTTCGACCGCATCACGGTGGGCCAGGCCTACTTGGGCCGCTTCCTCCTCATGGCCCTGATGGTCATCATCCAGGCCGTCACGGTGACCGTGGGTGATCTGCTCATCGGCGTGCAGACCGTGAATGCACCGGCCTTCGTCCTGACGGGCGTGCTCGTGGGATTGGCCTACTTGAGCATTATCTATGGGTTGTCGACGTCTCTGGGTCACCTCGGCCGCGGCCTCTGCGTGGTTTTTGCCATCATCCAGATTCCAGGTGCGTCGGGTCTGTACCCGATTGAGCTGCTGCCCAGCTTCTTCCACAGCATCTACCCGCTGCTTCCATTCACGTACGGTATCGACGCCATGCGCGAAACCATCGGTGGCTTCTACGGCAACCACTATTTCAAGAACATGGGCGTGCTCGCCTTTATGTTCATTCTGTTCTTTGTCTTCGGCCTGCTGTTGCGCAAGGCGCTGGCGCACTTCAACGTCATCTTCAACCGTGAGCTGCGGGACACTGAGCTCTTCGACTATGAAAATGTGCAGGTTGTCGGCTCGGGCTACCGCATCGCGGACGTCATCCAGGCGCTGGATAGCCGCAGCGGCCTGAAGAAGGATTTGGACCGCCGCGCTCATAACTGGGGCTATTGGCTCAAGATGGTGGCCATCGCGGGCGTTATCGGCGTGGTCATCCTCATCGTCGTCTCCGGCCTCTTGCCCGACCAGAAGCCGCTGCTCCTGGGTATTTGGACGGCGTGGTGCTTCCTCATCATTGTCGCCGCGGTCACCCTGGAATACCTGCGCATCAGCTTGAAACAGTCCGCGGAGCTCGTGACGTTGGATGAAGATGACATCAAGCATCCGGCTCGCGCCGGCGCGGAGTCCACGGAGGGGGATAACTAATGCGTGGAACACTCGATCTTTTCCTCAACGATATCCGCACCGCATGCCGCAACGTGATGAGCGCGGTGATGCTCGTGGGTCTCGTCGTCATTCCGATGCTGTTCACGTGGTTTAACGTGCTGGCCAGCTGGGATCCCTTCGACAACACCAGCCAGCTCAAAGTGGCGGTGGCCAGCAAGGACACCGGCTATGAGAGCGATCTGCTGCCGGTACCCATCAACGTGGGCAACCAGGTGCTCAATGAGCTGCGAGCGAACGAGCAGCTGGATTGGGTTGTGACCACCTCCGATGAGGCGATTGAAGGTACCAAGTCCGGTGAGTATTACGCAGCCATCGTGCTCCCGGAAGACTTCAGTACCGACATGATGAACTTCTACACGGATGGTTCCCAGCCCGCGGATTTGTCCTTCTATATGAATGAGAAGAAGAACGCGCTGGCGCCGAAGATCACCGGTCAAGGCGCGGAGGGTGTGTCGGCCCAGGTTGCCGAAGCTTTCACCACGACGGTCGGTGACGTCTCCTTCGATCTGGTCACCTCACTCTCGGACTTCTTGAGCCAGGGTGATACCAAGGCTGTGTTGGACCGGATGCAGGCGCGCGCGGATGGCGTGCAGACCCAGCTCGATATGGCCGCCCGTACCGCGCGTTCCCTCGCTGGCCTCGTGGATACCGCGGTTCCGCTCATGGAAAGCGCCCAGCGCATTGCGGACTCGGCGGACCTGGAGCTGCCGGAGATTCAGTCCTCCTCGCTCAACGTTTCCACGGATGCGCTGCAGCAATCGCTCGATGCCACCAGCGCTAGTTATGATGTGGTGCGCCAACGCATTGATGCGCTTTACGACGACGCCTCCGCCTCCCGCGCCGACCGCGTCGCCGCGCTCAACACCTTGGCCGGCCAGGTAGAAGGCACCATTGCCCAGTATCAGAACCTGCACGGCCACATTGAGGCCCTGCCAATTCCTGCCGGGGATAAAGAGAAGTCGCTCAGCCGTATCGAGGAGGCCATCGACGCGCAGCGCACTCTCCACGCGCGCCTCACTGCGGCCGCGAATGCTCCCGAACCCACGAAGCCGGATCTCTCCAGCATCGACAATGCCAAGAAGGCAGTGGAGGGAATCTCCACCTCTGGTCTGCGCGAATCCCTGCGTGCGCTGCAGGACTCCCTGGGCCAGGTGAGCGCGGATCTGGATACCGCGAAGACTCCCGTCACCATTGATTCCTCTTCCCTGACGGATGCTCGGGATGCGGTACAGAAGCTCGCCTCTGGCCTGCAGGATAAGGCCAACAAGTTCGGCGACCTGCGGAAGGATATCGACTCCGCTGCGGCATCTGGTGACCTGAAGAAGTTGGCGGACCTCATCGGTTCCGATCCGGATGCCTTGGCGCGTGCGATTGCGGCGCCGGTGGACGTCGACAGGCAAGCGGTCTACCCGGTTAAGAGCTTCGGCGCCGGCATGACACCCATGTACACGGCGCTGGCCCTGTGGGTCGGCGCGCTGCTGACTGCGGTGAGCGTGCGCACCGACGTGGTGGACAAGGACAAGTACTCGCCGATGCAGCGCTTCTTCGGCCGCTTTGGAATGTTTGCCGCGGTTGGTCTCATGCAGTCGACTATGCTCATCTTGGGCCTCATCTTCTTCGTGGGCATCGAGCCTACGCACCCGATTCTCATGCTGTTAGCGGGCTGGGTTAGCTCGCTCATCTTTATGCTGATTTGCTACACCTTCGTGGTCTCCTTCGCTAACGCAGGCAAAGCCTTGGCGGTGCTGATGCTGGTGATTCAGGTGTCCTCGTCGGGCGGTGCCTACCCCTTGCAGGTGCTCCCGGACTGGTTCCAGAACATTAGCCCGTGGCTGCCGGCAACCTACACCATTCGCGCCTTCCGCGCGGCCATCGCCGGAACTTACCACGGTGATTACTGGCTCTCCCTGTTCGCCCTCTTGCTCTTTGCCGTACCGATGCTCATTCTGGGCGTGGTCTTCCACAAGCCGCTGGAGAAGTTCACCAACGGCTGGGTGGAGACCTTGGACAAGACCAAGCTGATGTAGCGGTTACTTCGCGGTGCCTTCGGGGTTATCGATTGTGATGATTCACATAATAAAATCGCAATATTCAAGGCTGAGGGGAGTGTCCATCGGAGGTAAATGGCAGTAAGCTGAAGCGCTGTGAAACGCGGTCATTTCCTGGGCCCGGCTCGGCTCACCGCCGTGGGCTTTATCCTGCTCATCCTCGTGGGAACGCTGCTGCTGATGCTGCCGATTTCCGCCAACGTTCCGCAGTGGACACCGTTCCTGCCGGCGCTGTTTACGGCTACCTCGGCGGTCTCTTTGACGGGTCTCGTGGTGGAGGACACCGGCACCTATTGGACGCCCTTCGGCCAAGCGGTCATCATCGCGCTCATCCAGCTGGGCGGCCTCGGCATTATGAGCCTGGCATCGCTATCAGGCATGTTGTTGACCGGTCGCATCAGCTTCAAAGCCCGCCGGACCATGGCGGCGGAAGGTCGTGCTGTGGCTTCCGGAGGCATTCGACATGCCCTGCTGCTCACCCTGATGATGACTCTGATCTGTGAGGCCACAGTTGCCGTGTTCATCGGTGTGCGCCTAGCCACCGAACACGGCGTGGCACCAGGGCGCGCGGTGTGGGAAGGTATCTTCCACGCCATTTCGGCCTTCAATAACGCTGGGTTTAGTACCTATTCAGACAGCGTCATTTCCTTCGCCGCCGATGGCTGGATTCTGATTCCTCTCGCCTTCGCCCTGATTGTCGGTGGTCTGGGCTATCCCATGTTGGCGGAGTTCGTGCGACGGGCCCGTGCACGGCTAACGCGCTGGCGCGGCGGCACGCCCCGCATTCACCGCATGTCCATGACCGCCCGGATGACGCTGGGCGCCACCGCGTTCTTGTTGCTGGGTGGCACCGTGGTCTTCTTCCTCTCCGAGGGTTCCGGTGTGCTGCATGGGATGCCGTTGGACCAGAAGCTGATCAACGCCTTCTTCATGAGCGCTTCGCCCCGAACGGCCGGTTTCAACGCCATCGACTACGGGGAAGCGCACCCGTTGACGCTGATGGTTACGGACATCTTGATGTTCATCGGCGGCGGCTCCGCCGGTACGGCGGGTGGCATCAAGGTGACTACCGCATGCGTTCTGGGCGCGGCGATGATTTCTGAATTCTTGGGCAGGGAAGACACCTCCATCGGGCACCGTCGCCTGCCGCTGTCCACCTTCCGTCAGGCCCTCGCGCTGACTGCCGCCGGAATGATCGTCGTTGCCGTAGGTGTGGCGACGCTGCGCATCTGGGACCCTGAGTTCACCGCGGACCAGGTCACTTTCGAAGTCATGTCCGCCTTCGCCACCGTGGGTTTGTCCACGGGTATTACCGCAAGTTTGTCCGCACCATCACAGCTCATGCTGTGCCTCATCATGTACGTTGGCCGCGTAGGCCCCACCACTTTCGTGGCGGCACTGGCCGCCCGGACCATCAGCCTGCGCTACCGCTTCCCCGAAGAAAGGCCGTTCATTGGCTAACATGTTCAGCGCCCTGCGGCGTGAAAAGTCTTCCATCAATATTCCGCCGGTTGTTGTCATTGGCATGGGGCGGTTCGGTTCTTCCCTGGCCCGCGAGCTGATGGAGCATGGAGTGGAGGTCCTCGGAATCGATGCCGAGGAGAAGCACGTGCGCGAACACGCTGCGTACCTCACCGAGGCCGTGACCGCGGATACGACCGACGCCGAGGCCCTCCGCCAGCTGGGCGTTGATGAAGTAGAGCGCGTGGTCGTGGCCATCGGTTCGGATCTGGAGGATTCCATCCTTACGGCCTCCAACCTCGTGGAACTCGGGGTGAGCGATATCTGGGCCAAGGCCGATTCGGATGCGCACGCCCGTATCCTGCGCCAACTGGGAGTGCACCACGTGATCCGCCCGGAGCGCGATACGGGCCGCCGCGTGGCGCACCTGTTGGGCGGGCGCTTCGAGGATTTTGCGGAGATCGCCACCGACTATGGCGTGACGGCGATGACCCCGCCGGCGTCGATAAGCAAGGGCCCGCTCAACCTGCACCAGGTGTGGGAAGAGCACAACGTTCAGCTCATCTCACGCTGTGAGGGGCCCGGCCAATGGCGCCCGCTTGTCGACGGCACCGAGCTCACCCACCGCGACCTCATCGTCGTCGCCGGTAGCCCCGCGGATCTGGAGGCCTTCTCGCAGTCCTAGGCGGCGCCTCGCGCTGTGGAGTGAGGAGCGGGGCGCTACAGTAGCGCCTATGAGGAAGGCACGTTTCCCGCGCTCGGTGTATGGAACAGGGGAGGAACCCGACCCGCGCTTCAGCATGGCTAATGAGCGCACCTTTCTGGCGTGGATCCGCACGTCATTGGCCTTTATTGCCGGTGGTGTGGCGCTGGAGACTTTCGAGCTGCCTCTGAATTCCACGCTGACTCGTGTCGTCTCCGTCATCATGTTGATCGTGGCCATCGTGCTGCCGGCGGTGGCGTGGTTTCACTGGGGTGCCTCCGAGCGCGCGATGCGCCAGGGGCGCCCGCTCCCGGCTAGCCCGGCGTTGGCGCTGATTGTTGGCGTGGTGATCATCATCGGTCTGATGATTCTGGTGGGCGAGCTGCTAGCGTGAGCGAGCTTTTTGATCCCGGCCTCCAACCCGAGCGCACCCGCTTAGCCTGGCAGCGCACGGGTCTCGCCGGCCTCATCGCGGGTTTGCTCGTCGTTCGTTCCGTTGCGCCATGGGCCGCCGTGATTGTTGGAGTAGTGGTGGCTGTGGTGTTGTGGTTGGCTACCGCCAAGCTTCGCGACGCCGATGAGATCCTCGCCCGGGCCGAATCACCCGCCCTGCCCGGGGCCCCGGCGCTTGCCGCCGTTGCGCTGGGGACGATGCTTCTCGGCGCGGTTGCTTTCCTCGCGCTGTGGTAGCTCGGCTTAGACTTCCACAACCGCAAACCCCCAGACCTCGATCCCGCAACTCCCTGGTGGGTGGTGGGGCGTCGGCAAGCGCTTGGCGACGCCCACCTGCAGGTTGCGGGATCGAGGTCTGGGGATCTACGGAGGCGGGGAATTGAGTAAGGAATGCCCACACATTGGTGAGCATTCTTTGCAGCTAATCTGCAAAAGATTTTGCTAACAGGGGTGAATCTTCGGCTTGAGTGGGGGTAATGGGGCGAAAGTGTTTGTTGGCTGTCTGTGGTCTCGATAGCCTGAACGTGTAGGCCCATTCAGTGATTTCAATAACTCTCTCAGCTGAATGGGGGCTGGTTAACCAGGAAAAGGAGGGGGCAGATGACTACCCCGCAAACTCACGTCTCAACTTCGCACACGGAGGGCGAGGACGACCGCGGCGTCGATACGCGCGAATGGCGCCGCATGGCCATTGGCCTCATCCTCGGTCTCGTTTTGGCCGCTCTTGTGTGGTTTCTCTTTCCCAGCAACGCCGTAGAAACGGTGCTGGAATCACCCGGCGCTAAGGAAGACACCGAATACACCCAGAGCGCGCTGCGCGCCGTAGCGGCCGTGACCATTCTCATGGGCGTGTGGTGGATGACGGAGGCTATCCCACTGGCCGCCACCGCGCTTTTGCCGCTGGTTATCTTCCCGCTGGCCGGTGTGGGCAGCATCAAGGATGTGGGTGCGCCCTATGCCTCGTCTACGATTTTCTTGTTCATGGGTGGCTTCCTCATCGCGTTGGCGCTGCAGCGCTGGAACTTGCACCGCCGCATGGCGCTGTTCGTGGTCAAGGTTGTAGGTACCTCGCCTAAGCAGCTGATCCTCGGCTTCATGCTGGCCACCGGCTTCTTGTCTATGTGGGTGTCCAACACCGCTACCGCAGTGGTCATGCTGCCGATTGGTATTTCGGTGCTTTCGCTGACTGCCGACGCCGTCGGTGGCATGGCTAACCAGAAGAAGTTTGCCACTGCGCTCATGCTCGGTATCGCGTATTCGGCGTCGATTGGCTCGCTGGGCACGCTCATCGGCACCCCGCCGAACACCCTGCTGATGGGCTACATGAAGGAAACTCACGGCATCGTCCTCGGCTTTGGCAAGTGGATGATGGTGGGCATGCCGCTGGCATTCATCTTCCTGTTTATTGCCTGGTTCATGCTGGTTACCGTGTTCAAGCCGGAGATGGACAAGATTCCAGGCGGCCGCGAGCTCATTGATTCCGAGATTGAAAAGCTTGGCCCATGGACCGGCCCGCAGGTCATGACGGGCATCATCTTCCTCGGTGCCGCCTTGGCCTGGGTGATCATTCCCTTCTTTGTGAGCAAGGAATCCAACTACGATGACGCAATCGTGGGCATTGCCGCTGGTTTGCTGCTGTTTACCATCCCGGCCGACACGAAGACTGGCGTGCGCCTGCTGGATTGGAAGACTGCGAGCGAAATGCCGTGGGATGTGCTCCTGCTCTTCGGTGGTGGCCTGTCCCTGTCTTCGATGTTCAACAAGTCCGGTTTGTCTCTGTGGATTGGTGAGATGGCCAAGGGGTTGGGCAGCCTGCCCATCATCCTGCTCATCGCTTCGGTGGCCCTGCTCGTGCTCTTCCTGACGGAGATCACCTCCAACACCGCAACTGCGGCGACCTTCCTGCCGATTATGGGCGGTGTGGCCGTGGGTATCGGCCTGACCGAGAATGGCGACATCAACGTCCTGCTGCTCACCATCCCAGTGGCGCTGGCCGCAACCTGTGCCTTCATGCTGCCGGTGGCGACCCCACCGAACGCGATTGCCTACGGTTCTGGTTACGTCAAGATTGGCGACATGATCAAGGGCGGTATTGGCCTCAACCTGATTGGCTGCGTGCTCATTACCATCACTGTCTACCTGCTTGCCGTTCCGGTCTTTGGGTTGGTCCTGTAGCCCTCAATTAATGAAAAACGTTATCATTACGGGATGGCTACACCCGTTACCGTGCTGTCCGGATTTTTAGGCAGCGGAAAGACCACCCTTCTCAACCACCTGCTTGCTAACCGTGAGGGGCGCAAGCTGGCGGTTGTTGTCAATGACTTTTCCGAAGTCAACATCGACGCCGCCCTCGTCGCCGGCGAGGGCCATCTTGAGCGCGGCGAGGACCGTTTCGTCGAACTCTCCAACGGCTGCATTTGCTGCACGTTGCGCGAGGACTTGATTGAGTCCGTCAGCAAGCTGGCTCGTTCCGGCCGCTTCGATCAGATTGTCATCGAGTCCACCGGCATCTCTGAGCCCATGCCCGTTGCCGCCACTTTCGAGTGGGAGTTCGGGGACGGCACCACGCTTGCCGACGTCGCCCCTATCGACACCATGGTCTCCCTCGTGGATGCCTCTACATTCCTGACTAATCTTCGCCGCGGCCGCAGCTTGGTCTCCGAGAACATTGAGGCCACGCCTGACGACGACCGCACCATCGCCGATCTCCTCGTGGATCAAGTTGAGTTCGCCGATCTCATCCTCATCACCAAGACGGACCTGGTGGAGGCCGCCGAAACCGAGCGCGTCATCGCCACCGTGCGTGCCATGAACCCCCGCGCCCGCGTCGTGCCGGTGACCAACGGGGTCATCGATCCCGCGCTGGTTCTCGATGCCCACCTTTACGACGCCGCCACCGCTGCGGCCTACCACGGCTACGCCGAGGAGCTGACGAACCTGCACACCCCCGAAACCGAAGAGTATGGCATCTCTTCGGTGGTCTTCCGCGCTGACCGTCCTTTCAACCGCGAGCGTCTGCTCAAGGCCTTGCGTGCTAGCACTGGCTTAGTGCGTTCGAAGGGTTATTGCTGGATTGATGCTGATCTGCGCGTGGCCCACGCCTGGCAGCAGGCCGGTCCCAACCTGCAGATCGTGCCGGCCTCCTTGTGGGCTGCCAACGGCGTCACGCCCGGCACCGAGCTCGTGCTCATTGGCATCGACTTCGACCACGAGTCCACGCTTCAGTCCTTCCGCGACGCCGTGCTTTCCGACGCCGAAGTGGCCGCCCTCGTCTAGCCGCTCCTTAAGGTGAACACGGGGTGAATTGCTATGCCCATTTCTTGGGTTGAAAACATGCATTGACATCGGGATTTGTTAGTTCTCTGGAGTGTGGGTATAGTTATTCCTCGTTGCACAGCAGAGCACACACGCTCCGGCGTTAAGTACTGCGAACCAACGGACTGCGCCCGTAGCTCAACGGATAGAGCATCTGACTACGGATCAGAAGGTTGGGGGTTCGAATCCCTCCGGGCGCACCATCTAAACCCCCAGGTTAAACGGTATAAACGCCGGATAGCCTGGGGGTTTCTTCGCGTTTTAGTCGCCTAAAAGTAGACCCGAGTAATCCCAGGTAAACCGAAGTGGGTGCAAACGCGGTGCAAACACCCTGCAAACAGATTGCAAACACATTTCGCGCGACAGAATCAACCCAACAATGTCAGCCCCGCGCGGTACACTGCTCATAAAAGGAGGTGATCAACTTGGGGTACAGCATCCCACTCACGGTTACGCTCACGGGCGCAACGGCTGCGCAATTGGCAGGTTGGCGTAGGAGTGAGCTTCTCATTCCCGAGGTCAGTGCGGAGAGGCCCATTGAGTACTCGTTCCGTGACCTGGTAGCGCTTCGCACCATCGCCCGTCTGCGGGCTCACACATCGCTACAGCAGATCCGAAAGGCATTCGAGTCACTCTCCGAGTTCGATATGGTTGATCACCCGTCTGAGTACCGTTTCGCCACCGACGGCAAGACGGTGAAGGTCTGGACAGAGGATGGCTTCATGGACTTGAGCGAACGCTACAAGGGGCAGTTCGAGTTCTACTCGCTCGAGGACATTTACGCACCGTTCATGAACAGGTACAACAAGCAGGTGCCAGACTTTAGGAACCCGATGCCTAATCTCTCGGTCGACCCCCGTCGAATGGGTGGCTATCCAACCATCAAGGACTCCCGCGTACCCTACAGCGACGTCGCGGAGCTCTATATGCTCGGCGAGTTGGAACCAGGAGAGATTAGCGACTTCTACCCGAACATTACCGATGAGGCTGCCCGCGATGCGCTTTCGTTCCACAATCAGGTCCAGGAGGCAGTGTGAGATTCTTTCTCGACGAATGCCTCAACCACAAAATGGACGACACGCTCAGGGCCTGGCTCAAGAAGGACGAGTTCCTCCGTTCCGGGCCGAACATCCCTTTCGGCCTCGATGACGTCTCGCTCATCAAGCGACTCGAACAGCTCGACGTCGACGTCATGATTACTAGCGACATCAAGCAAATGAGGTCTCCCGACCGAACCCTTGAGCGCGACCAATACCGGAAGAGCAACATCCACTGGGTGGGCGTTCCCCAGAGCTACGTCAAGGGCAAGGCGCGCCCATTCGTCCAAGCAGCCAACCTGTTCTCCGTAATCCACCACGTCAAAGCGCAGATCGAGCAGGCGCAAATGCCAATCGCTATCGAACTCAAGCCCGGCATCAAATACAGCGGCGCACCAATCGCCGACACCTTCCCCATCTAGCCCAAGGCCTACCGAACAACCCGCAAATGCCGCACACCCGCGTCCCTTTCCCGCTGGGCGCGCCGGGCTTGGGCGGATTCGACGCGCTTGCGCTCGGCTTCGAGGTGCCGCTCGATGGCTTCGGCTGCTTCGTCCAGGCCCTCGTCCCAGAGATGCCCGTAGTGCTTGAGCGTGGTCGATGCGGAAGCGTGGCCACACATGCGCTGGACGACGTAGACGTCGGCACCAGCCGCGATGGCCATGGATACAGCGGTGTGCCGGAGCTCGTAGGTCTTAAGTGTGGTGTCGACGCCAGCATCGATGAGGAGGTTCTCCCAAATCACTCGCCAGCGCGCGGTCGTCCATACGTGGCCGTACTCGTCGGGCAGTAGCCATGACTCAGGGTCGCGGCCTTCGGCTGCCTCGGCGAGCGTGAGAAGCATGAGCCGGGATACGGGTACGTCTCGGTGCTGGCGGGTCTTGGTTTCGTCGACGCGGCCGAGGTCGTCGACGTCGCGGCGGATCATCAGTCGGCGCCGCGTCACGTCGAGGTCTTTAACTTTGAGGCCTTTGGCCTCTCCGGGGCGCAGTCCGGTCTTGAGGAGGACTTCGAGCATCATCTTCACCGCGGGGTGCTTGGCGGCGAAGAGGAGGGCATCGACTTCCTCGATTTTGAGGTATCGGCGCTCTGCCTTGGGGATGGCGGGGGAGGGGGAGCCGTCGAGCGGGTTGGCGTGGATGATCTTCATCTTCACTGCGCGCGTGAGCATGGATTTAAACATGCCGGCAATCTTGCGTTTGGCAGAGCCTCCGAGGGGCTTCGGCTCCTGGCCCTCTTTAACGCCCTTCGTTGACGTAAGTGCCGCTATCCAGGCCACGACTTGATGCTCTTGAATCTGAGAGACCTTCTTGTTTCCCCATGCGTGTTGAATGTGGGTATTCCAGTAGGAGATGTAGTCCTTGCGGGACTTCTCGGAGATGTTCGCCTTCGAATCGAGCCACGGCTCCCAGAGCTCGGCCAGGGTGACATCCTTCTTGTCTGCCGATATGAGAGTGCCATCGGACTTGTTGACGCGCACTTTGGCGTCGAAGACCTCGGCGGCCTCGTAGGTATCGAAGGTTTCGGAGGTGCGGTTTCCTTCGAGGTCGAGGTACTGGACTATCCAGCGCTTGCCGACGCCGCACCGCTTCGTCGGGACCTTTTTCGTCTTTTTCTTCCCGGTAGCGCTATCAACCTCGGTGATGTGCTTGTACCAGAGATCGCGTACAGCCATTGGTAGACTTCTTCCTTGTCAGGGCGAATCATCAAGGGATTGGTGGTTCACCTGTCGTCGGGTCCCTTTCTCCGTTGGTCGCCAAACTTTCCGGGGAAGGGGACTTTTGGTTTTAGTGGCGCTTCTTTAGTTCCTTCGAGATGTCGATCAGGACAGACCAAATGCCCCAAAGCGAGGTCATGACGAGGGAAGACACGAAAAATAGCATGCCATCTGCAGTCTCATAGTCAGCACCGAAGAAGACCATGCCCAAGCCGATAAGAGCTGTCAGGATGATTACGGCACCAAACACACTCAAAAGAATTTTCATGCCGCGGTAAGAAGGTGCGTCCTTCGCTGGTGCTTGCGGTTGTTGCTGTTGTGGTTGCATAGGAGGCTGCTGGGCGTTGTAAGGGTTTGGAGAGCTCATACTTAGACCTTTCTTTAGAGAATCATGCAGCTATAGGAAGGGATCCGTCCGGATTCCCAGAGCTGCATCCAGATTCCGAGGAGATGGGGAGTGACGCCAACTTCAGCAGCAATTGCACTTGGGGCGCCGCCACAGTAGTTTGCTGCTTCTTCGACTAGATCACCATCAATTAGATTACGTGCTGCCCATTCATCAGCCAGCCGTTCCGCACGAGGGGATGAGCAGCTATCGCTATTTACGACGTGTCCAAGTTCATGCGCGATAGCGCACACACGGGTTACTGGGTCTAGGCCTGTGCGCACGATGATTGTGCGACTAGCAGCGTGGTAACAGGCATTGAAACGCGCGTCGAGCTTGCCTGTTTCTAGTAGCTCGACGCCCGATTCAATGAGGAGTGAACTCAAACGTTCTTCGATCGGGCTCATAGGAGATAGTCCTTTCGCTAGGGCTGATTCTCTTCCAGGGGCTCGGTGGCCTTTTGGGCCGCAACTGGTTCAGCTCCGGAGTTAATCCGTTCAATTAGGTCATCATGATTGTCCGTGAAGGCGGGCGAGCTATCGGAACCAATCGAACGGTGCTGATTGAGATTATGAACCTTTGAAGTATCGATCTCGGCGGGCGTGGTGAACTCGTCGCCATGACCCTGCTCAAGGCGACGCTCCATTTCTTGAACGAACTGGGCATTAGTAGCCCTAGTCAAAGCATCTTCCACTCCGACGGTCTCGAAATCAGACCACGTGCAGATTCCCACTTCAACGAGCCCGTTGGCCACCGACTTGTCGTGAGCTTGGCAAAGGGCAATCACGTTATCTGCTGAGAGCTTGCCGCTCTTTACCTGACGAAACAGCGTAGCTGGCTGGATATTAGCAGCAACGGCAGCTCCATTGACGGTTGTACCGAAGGACGACTCTATCCACTTCTTAAGATCCATATCTTGCATTTTGCCAGACAATAAAGAGTGTTTCAACCTGTGCGAATGACAATTTGAAACAACATGCTTGCAATTCGTTAGAAGGTCTGACAATATGTAAGTGTGTCACTCAGAAAGAGAGGAGGGAAATGAAGCAACAACTTCGTATTCGGAACGGGCTAATCGACCGATTGATGGAGCAGATGGCCTTTACCGAAGATTCGCAAATGGCAGTGGTGCTAAACGTGACCATTCCCGAAGTTCAGGGGCTTCGAGAGGGAGCGCCAGCTAGTTGGGACACCATCATGCGCGTCGCAGTTCTAGCTGGAAAGAAATTTGATGCGACAGGAATCGCTGAACCAACCGGGCCAGGCCAAATAAACGCGGCCTAGGCGCGCCGGGGACCAGACATATCAGAAGGGAATACAGAGATGGACGAGTTGAGCTGGGCGGAGAAGCAATCTCGCTCTATTCGCGACATGATGCGCAGCGGAATCGATGTGCGCTGTCGTAAGGAATTCGGATTCCAGCCTGGCTGGCAGGAGCAGGCCGAGTGCTACACCGAAATGATTATTGACGGCATTTACGGACAGGGATATCGGACAGCGCGTGAAGTGCCTTCCGAGGCCTTCGCATCGCTGGTCATGTCCAACTGCATGAACCTCACCGCGGCGCAGAAGTCTGCTTTAGAGCAGTTCTTACTAGTGCCTGAAGAGATATAGAGGCCAAAGCTAGAGCCGTTCCTGTGGAAGGGGATACCGCAGGAACAGCGGAAAGGAAATCAATGAGCGAGTCGGAATGGTCGGTGGAATTCCCGGTCTATGACGTAGAGGACCAGGAGCAACACCTTCAGAGCGTGAAGCAAGAGGCGCAGCTGCTGCTAGCCAAAAGCATCCTCGACGGGGACCTTGGCCACGGAGAGGGAATCCACATCTCAGGAGCAATCGAATCAGCGGCTGATGCTGACGAAGTCGCGGACATAGTTAACGGCTATCTCGCGTCGTGCATCGAAGCCCAAGAAGAAGAGTCCCCGGATGCAGGGACACCCGGGGACTAATTAATCCAATCTCATATGGAAAGGAGAGCGCGTTGCCTCGCACTCTTAATGAAAAGGCTACCACTGGGTTGCCGAAGCTGATAAAGGTCAAGGAGTTTTCTGACCAATCGGGGCTAGCCCGAAAGCAAGTGATCAAGCTGATCCTTCGCGGTCAGCTCAAGGCCGAAAAGATGAATCCGAGTGCCCGAAACTCGCCGTGGCTAATCCCGGCCAGTGAGCTCACCCGGTATGTGGAGGAGGTCGCAGCGTGATTAGGCCCCGTGTTGAAATGAAAGTCACGTGCTTCGATGGCCATGACGAAATAATGGTCGATGCCGTCACCACAGTGAACGGTAAGACATGGGTCATTAAAGCTACAAAAAAGTACGGGCACGAAGAGTGGAAGAGCTTCGACGTTGCCTCGAAGCAGTTAGGCGCGTTGCTCGATCCAGATAGTGAGCTCTTCTTTACGATTCGCGAGCGCGTGAATCACGAATACGAGCGCATCATCAGTAGCTGGGAAAACCCATACCGTAACCCGGTTCAGGTGCGCTCAGTAACTGGTACTGATAGCAATCCGTTCGACCTTCCCACCCGAGCATTCTTATCTTCATTGCTCAGCGACCTAGAGGCGTTCAAGCTAGCTCGCGTCCCGGACATCGTTAACGCCGAGACGCCTAAAGCTCGTCTTATGGCTGTCCTCGGAGCTGAAGCCGTCGAAGACGTTATCCGGATGATCCGGGAGAACTACCAGAGCTGCATCGACGAACCAGCAATCCTCGACGCCGCAATCGCTACTCGCGTCCTACAAGAGGGTCGCGGAAAAACGGAACTTTAAGGAGAAAGAAATGACCATTACCCCAAATGACCTGTCAGCAGGCCGCGAAGCCCAGGAGTCAACCGCTAACGAAGCTGGAGATAAGGACTCCAAGTTCGTCAAGGCCACGAAGAAAGTGAAGCTAGAGCGCCGAAACCGAGAGGTCAAGTCCATCATCTATGAGACCTCCCACGATGCCGATGGACGTCGGCTCCTCGTCGACCGCCATAGTCTGCCGCTGCCGGCGCAGGCGTGTGTCCATGTGGACGTCGAGCCAGACGGCACCGGAATTGTGTCTGTGCGGATCCCCGCGGCCCGAGTGCAGGTAATTCCTGCAGGCAAGAAGATTACGAACCGTCGCACAAAGCGCGCCGCAAAGAAGGAGGACGAGTAATGGCTAAGCATCGCAAGCCCGTCGAAGACATCAACGAGCCCCCACTGTGGTGGTACATTGCCGCCCCCGCTGTACTTATCGGTCTACTCGTGCTGCTGGGAATGGTCTTCTAGTGAAGCGGGATCGAGAAGAATACAACGCCAGGTGGAGCACCTTCACTGAATTCCTCTCCAAGTTCGCTCTTCTGTGGAAGGTGAAGCACAAAGCAAAGATTTGTGTCGCGTTGATAGAGGACAACGGAGACCTATACGTCGGAGGAAACGTAAGCGTCTCCCCGGCCACGCTGCGAAAAATGGCCGGAGAGTTACAAAACAGAGCCGACCAACTAAGCGAATACGCCGGCTATTCGAACCAGAGCACCGAGAACGGTGACCGCGAAAAACTCTAAGGAACCGAAAACATGGAATTCATTTTGACGCTTGTCTGCCTGATCGGAATCGCCATCGGCCTGCTCGTCATCATTCCCACTCTGAACCGCGTGGGAATCCTGGAGGAGGTGGCAGCCGACCTTGACCGCGACCTCAGGAACGTCGAGATCCAGCTCGCAGAGGCACGACTCCGCAACCGGCTGAAGGGTGCAGAAGATGTTTGGCCAAGCTAGACGTAGCCAGTCCTTTGCCTCCTACACCGGAGCAGAAGCAGCCGCCCGACACCAGCAAACTGCAGAAGATGCCGTTGAGGACTTGCTCGCCAAGATGGTTGAAACTTGGGAGAAAGACGAGCTGTATCTAGCGGAACATATGGCTGCCCTACTGCAGGCACCGCTCCTGGACCTCATTGCAGGAGCGACAGAACGCCTTTGCTCGGAATGTGAGCACATGTATCGCCTCATCGACGAGATTAGTCCGGACGAAGACGAATCCTGATGAAGATCGTTCGCCGCCGATACCCGCCGCGGGGCTACCTCATGACCATCGCCTTATCTCGGCGCAAGACCTATTTAGCAATCGGCGATGTGATGGCCACCATACCGCGAAGCCCATGGCTGGACGGAATGGCAGCAACACCTCAAAAGATGATCTCGCACGAAAGATACGTTGACCTGGCTTCCGCTGCCAAATGGAGCCAATTACTGGAAAGAGCTGGGCATAAGGAATCAGCTCAAGGACTCGCTTCCTTACTTTCATGGACATCCAAGGAAGTCGAGGAAATCAGAACTACAGGAAACGAACGCCTGTAATCCTCAAGGAGAAAACATGGCTAATTTAATTGAGCCGAAGGATATTAGCGTCCTGGCCAAGTCGCTCCAGGAGCTCGTCAGCATTATCCGCGACAGCGACAAAGACCGAGCTATAACTCATGCTCGCCATCTTTCCCGAAAGCTGGAAGCGCTTTTGCCAGCGAGAAACCTAGAAGAGCTAGGGGAAAAGTACTACTCGCAGATGCCGGGAATGTACTGCAGGGTAACCGGAGAAAGCTATCTGGGAATCATTCTAAGAATTGACGATGAGGCACATGTAGCTGAAATCCTGAATATCTCTCCGCAGCCATACGTGTACGTCTCGGATGTGGACCTAGTGTTTCCCGTGTTTTCTGAGGATAATGCTTGGCCAGTTGAGGGGCTCCCCGACATGGCCTCGGATGCCGAAGAGGACCAGGCGGCGGGATCATCCTCGGAGCCTGCTGGGTACCCCGTGAGCTTCGAGGAATTCATCAAGCTTCCCGCGCGCTCAATCGTCCACGCTAACGGTTTGGAAGACGAGATATTCGCCCGTCGAGTGCGAAAGAACCGGTGGCGAGTTGATGGGATGGGCGCCGACCAGGTTGATGATGCAGAGGCGTGGGAAATGCTGACTGGAACGGCTGAAGACGGCGTAGTCATCTGCACACGCCTAGGTGAACAGTAATGGCCTCGGACGACGATCATGATGCCTGGTGGGCGCAGCTTCCGGAGGCAAGAAAAGCGCAAATACGTCGATGGCTCGCTAAAAACGCGGATATCGACCGGCCAACACCAGGGCAATTGCCACTAATCAGAATGGAAGGGAGGAATGATGGAAACCTCAAAGATCATCGTTGATGCGCAGCCTTTTGCCCGCGCGCTGGCTGCTGCTATCGCAGTCGCCCCAGGCAAAGAGCCGCTCGACGTCATCCAGTTCCGCGTCGTCGGCGACACGCTCGTAGTAGCAGCCCGTTCACACACGGAAGCGGTCGCGGTGGAGGTCCCGACGTATTACCTTGACGTCGACTATGAGCGCGACGAGTACTTCGAAATCACCCGAGCTGAGGCCCGCGCCCTGGCCGCGATGAAGATGAAGAAGGACGACCCCGAGGATGAACTTCGGCTCGGCCTCCTCGTCCATGAACAATGGATCCATCGCACTGATGAATCCGGGCTGGGCTTGGGAATTCGGGCCGTAAAGGTGCGCCGATGCGGGTCACCATACGAGTCAGCACTCGGTGATGTCCCGCACTCCTTGGCAGAAGCTTTGAACAAGCCCGTGACAGAAGACCGGCCAAAGATGGACGGGCGCCAGTGGACTTTGCTGGGAAGAGTCGCCAGAGCGCTCGACTGCCATCTGGTTCTTTGGGCCAACTCACAGCCGGATAGCCAGAATGTGCGAACGGTAATTCAAGGCGACGGAGTGGCCATGATGGTGCTCTGCGCCGATATCGAGGCCACCGAGCAGGACGCGCCAGAGGCGACTACTCCCTCGCTGGAAAACTCTCTCGACTCTATCGACGACGGTGGAGACGATAGCGACGAGGATGACGAAGGGCCCAAGACAGTCGCGGCTAATCCGCCTAAGGGGCTCGCGTGAAACAGCGGTTGGAATTCGGCATGGGAGTCTGTCAGTCCCTGGAGCACCGCCCCGGGGAGGATGGGCATAACCTATGGGAATCTCGACGCCCGCTGGAGACCGACAACGAGATGAGCATCCGCCACATAAAAGCAAAGCTTGAATGCTATCGGTGTCCACTACTAGAGGACTGTGAGGAGATGGTCTGCTTCTTCGAGGAGAGGAACCAGCCCGTCGACGGGATAGTCGCTGGACGCTACTCGACTGTGATTCGACGCAGGGCAGGAGAAAAGCACATCGCCGCTTGTAAAGCCTGCGGTCAGCTCCTGGCGCCCCAGTACGATATCGGCACCTCACGCCATGCCGAATTCAAGCGGCACCAAGGAGAACAACTGTGCTTTGACTGTTATCCGAAATTCTCACGGAAGGCGAGGAAGACACGACGTTGAAGATGATCCCGCCTGTACGGCCGCCGCCGACGAAATGACCGAAACGATTAAAGAAGGACGCCGAGATGAAAGCACTCCTGCCACGGCAGGCGACCCCGGTCCGGGGAAGTGATAGCCAGTGAGTTGGATTCGCGTAGGCGATACCTTCAATGGCGCGCCAGAGTTCATGAAAGCCTTCGAGCTAGCCGTAGAGCGTGATGACCCCCGCTTAGTAGCTGAGCTAAAAGGATTGACGATGGCCCTGTTCGTCTTCTCTGCCCAGCAATGGACGGACTATGAGATCGGATATGGAGCGCTCGCAGACATTGTCGGTCTGTCGAGGGCACAGCAAGCGTTGCAGGACCTGATAAAAATTGGTGTCCTCCGCGATGTGTCCACTGACTCCGAGCGTAAATACAAGCTCGTTGAGCGCGACTCCTTTGTCCACATCATCAAGTCCACCGACAAGAAGATGGCGGCGAAGCGAAAGAGAGACCAGAACAAAGGAACGCTCCAGGTTCCCGTGCTTCTGCGCGATGGCGACCAGTGCCGCTACTGCGGCGTCGAGGTCAACTGGGCGGACCACAAGAATGATGAAGGTGGCACCTTCGACCACCGAAACCCCGAGGAGGATACAACCCCAGACAACTATGTTGTGTGCTGCCGCGGATGCAATCAGCTGCGGTTTGAGCTCGGCGAAGAAGCCGATGACGAGCTCCCGCTCCTGGACGCGCCAGAGCAGGCAGTGTACGGCAAACACATCATGGCCAAGTTGTCTAAATGGTGGCGCATCACTGCACGCACGTGCCGCCAAATGGGAATCCCGAATCCGTTGAGCACGGACTCGGTAGAGGCCCACCCGGACCCCGCACAAGCCAGCGGGCCTACGGCTGCATCTGTACCTTCAACCCAGCCTCCGGCACCGGGCGGCAACCAGCCGTCAAGCGCGCCGCGGCTCCCGGCACCACCTAAAGGTGGCTTCGCTGGTCGAGCTGCCAAAGAGGAAAACACAGGCCCTGCAACCAGCAAGGGCAGAAACAAGACCACATCCACCCCGAGGCCTCCGGCACCGGGCGGCAACCAGCCGTCGCGTGTGCCGCAGAACGACTCCACGCCGCCGGCGGCACCCGGCGACCGTTCCGCCAAAGAGCCCGCCCAACCCGTGCGCAAGCGCCGCCGAGGACGACGACGCCGTAGGTAGATAGATCCGCCCCCATAATTCGTAACGCGAACTTACCCCCCTACGCGCCGAAAAACACCCCCGGTGTCGTGTTCTTTTCGCATGCCCAGATACCCCACGGCCCCCAAGAATCTTTCCCGGGAAAGGGGGGTAGACGTTCCCGGGAACCCGGGACGGGACGGGTCGGGCCGGGACGGGTCGGGCCGGGCAAGCCTTCTAACCACCCCTCGATTTACTTTGAAAGGAAACACTGGACATGGATGATGCGCTCTTAGATCGACTATCTAGGTCACTGGTAAAGCTCGAGAACCTTGGGGCAAAGCTCGATGACCTACTCTTCCCGCGCCAGGCACCACCAGATACCGCCGGGCCAGGTGGTCGCCCTGGACCGAAGCCACCAATCGTTATTCCCATCGTCGACCTCAAGGTGGACACTGAGGCGTGCCTGCACTTCTGGGCGACAGAACTAGCTGCCTCCTCGGACGTTGGACATCCAAGCTCGAAGAGTATCGAGGCGCTAGCAGCGTGGACGCGCAGCAAGCTCACGGACCTCGAAGCGATGCCTTGGGCTGAGCAGGCTGCAATCGAAATCATCGACAAAGCATGGCTTGTTGAGCAGACGGTTGCACCAGCCGAGGACACGCCCATCGAACCACCCGCTGAAGGCACGACGCGAGTTGTCGCCAGCTGGCTCCAAAAATTAGGCCACCCCCTCTCCAGGACATCGCTACGCCACTACATGGAGTCCGGGCACCTGGCCTACACCATCGGCGACAACGGCCACCGCATCGTGCGATTAGACGACGCTTTAAGAATCGCGAAAAAGAATAGTGACCAGGGGATATACCAGGGTGCCCACCCGGTGTTATAGGATGAACGCGAAAGCGCTGGGCCCGAACATCAACCTGATGTCCGGGCCTTTCGCATACCCACGGAAAGGACACTTCCATGGCTAACTTCCAGAGCAACCAACGCACCCGCCTGCGCGGAGTACCTCGCAAGCTCAGGACAGCCGTCATGCGCCGATGCCGTGGCCAATGCGAGAAGCGCGGACCCAACTGCACTGGCACCGCAACCCAGATAGACCACATCATCCCCGTCGCCGAAGGCGGCACCGATGAGCTCGCCAACCTCGAAGGCACGTGCGCAGCCTGCCACGCGCCAAAGACCCAGCAGGAGGCACAGCGCGCCCGGGCCCGGTACTCGCGCAAGCGGCCCCCGGCCCCTCGCGCCGGACTCCTGCCTGGCTCGTCCTCCTTCGCGCAGCGCCGACCCCCTGGGGATCCCCTCCCCGGCCGTCGGCGCGCACGGAACTCATAGGGCCTCCGATTGTGTACGGGTTTCGAACTTTTTGCAGGTAAAGCCGTAAAACGCCCCCAGGGTGCCCGCTCGAAGGCTGGGAGCCGCTCAGCCTCGTTCAACGAAGGCGCGCCGGGCTCGACAGCTGTACGGGCTTTGAGGATTCGCGAAAGATGAACGTGCAGGTGAGCGGTGTAATTCGTAACGCATAGTGCTAAGATTGGAGCTATGGAATGTGTGGAGTGTGGCGCCAAAACTGGCTTGGGCGGTGCCCGCGGGCGTCGTCCGCGGTATTGCTCTAATGCCTGCCGCCAGCGCGCATATCGTCGCCGCAAGCGCGGCGCGCACACGCCCCAGCGTCTGACCGCGCTTTCACGGTGGACACGAGCAGCGGGCAAGCGACCTATCCAGGTCAATGGCAAAGCTGCATCCTCGACAGACCCGACGACGTGGACGACGTACGCCGAAGCTCAAAGCTCGACAGCAGGCGATGGGTACGGGTTCATGCTCGGCGATGGCGTGGTCTGCATCGACTTAGACAACGCGCTCCGAGATGGAGAACTAACCCCGACCGCTCGGGCCGTCCTTGCTGCCACAGAGGGCGCATGGGCTGAGGTGTCGACGTCAGGCACCGGGATTCACATCTTCGGTGCAGGCTTCGAGCGCGCAGGTCGCCGCTTCGTTGCTGCCGACGGAACAGGCGTGGAGATCTACTCCCGCGCCCGATTTATTCGAATGACAGGAAAGACTTTCCGGCCAGGCGAGCTTATCGTCTTGGACCTCGACGCTGCGATGACTGCAGCGCAGACGCTATAGACCACTCGCATGAAAGGGGGTGATGCCAATGCCAGGCCCCGTCCCCAAACGCTCAGACCAGCGCCGTCGTCGCAACAAGCCCGAAGGCCCCGCCGTCGCAAAGATTGCAGGCGCGTCCGCCGTCAAGGCTCCTGCCGAGGACAAGAAGTGGCATATCGCGGCAAAACGCTGGTATCGCTCTCTGAAGAAGTCCGGCCAGCACGTCTTTTACGAGCCGTCTGACTGGGCATACGCGCAGTTATGCGCGGACCTCATGAGTGCTGAGATGCACCGCGAGAAGCCTCGCGCAGTGATGATGTCGCAAATCCTCTCCATGATGGATAACTTGCTCACCTCTGAAGGCGCGCGCCGCCGCGTCCGCATCGAGCTCATTCGAGCCGAGCAAGGCCAAGGCGCAGACACTGATAACGTCGTCGACCTGAACCCGGAGGCGCTCTATGGCTGATACAGCGCTTCTGACCCCAGAGACCGGGCTTCTGCTTCCCGGCTACACCATCGACCCCGAGACCGGGGCGTGGGAAACACTTCCATGGCCAGGAGACCCCACGCTGCCGAAGACAGACCCGTCCCGCCTTGCGCAGCTTCCGCCTTCCCTCGGTCCGCAGATTATTCGGTGGGTTGAATACTGGCTCATTGACCACAAGAGCGGAATGCCTTTTCGGATGACGCTTCGACAAAAGCGCTACTTCCACATGAAATACGCCATCCACCCCGATAGTGGTCGCTGGCTCTACACCACCTCGGTAGTGCGAGGAGCAAAGGGCACCGGCAAAGACCCACTAGGAGCATGTGAAGCACTCGTTGAAATGTGCGGTCCGGTAAAACTCGTCGGTTGGAAGGACGGCCACCCTGTAGGAGCACCCCGACGCTTCGCGAAAGTCGGACTCGGAGCGAACTCCCTAGAGCAGGCCGGCGAAATGCTTGAGGTCGCCAACGGGATGATCTCCGACAAGCTCAAACGCAAACTGCGAATTGATGCAGGCATGACCCGAACGCTTATCCCGTCGAACGGCTCAAAGATAGAGCTGCTCACCGCATCAGAACGAACCGGCGAGGGCAAGCCCCAGACCGCAGTCATCCTGAACGAGACTCACCACATGACGGAATCCTCAGGTGGTACAAAAATCGCTGAGGTTGGATACCGAAACGTCTCCAAGTCCCCGAAAGATGTCCAAGCGCGCGTCAGCGAGTTCACCAACGCTCACCGCCAAGGAATGGACTCCTGGGCAGAGCGAAGCTTCATCGAGTGGCAGGAGCAAGTCGCGCGTGGCCGCGTAAAAATGCTTTACGATAGCGTCGAATATGACCCGCGGCTCAACATCGCCTATGAGGACGACCTCCGCCAAGGAATTGCCCAAGCCTACAAAGACGCCCCGTGGGCTGACCAAGTATCCATTTTCGAAGCCGCACTCGACTCGCGCACCTCGACTGCTCAGACCATCCGCTACTACCTCAACGGCCTAGCCGCTGCCGAGGAAGCATGGACCGACCCCGGCAAGTTCGACGCCCTGGCCGCCCCCGACACCATCGTCGACGAAGGCGACAAAATCGCCATGTTCCTCGACTGCTCAAAGAGCACAGACGCTACAACGCTATCGGCCTGCAGGCTCACCGACGGCCACATCATCAGCCTCGGCGGGTGGAAACGCCCGAAAGGCGCACGCGGAGACGACTGGCTAGCCCCTCGCGAAGTCGTCGATGCCGTCGTCCGCGAGGCCTTCGACTACTACAACGTGACCTGGTTCGGCGTTGACCCCTCACCGGCCACCGACGACGAGACCGAAGCCCTCTACTGGGGGCCACTTATCGACGAGTGGCACAGGGACTTCGCTAAACACCTCAAGGTCTGGGCAACACCTGGAGCCGGAGGCCACAGCGTCAAATTCGACATGCGAATGAGCCAACCCGGCGCAGCACGCCGAAACCAGCTCTTCACCGAAACCGCCATGCAGACAGCCCTCGACATCGAAGAAGGACGCTTTACCCACGACGGCGATCCCATGCTTCGCCAGCACGTCCACAACGCCCGCCGCCGCCCCAACCAATGGGGCGTTTCCCTCGGCAAGATCAACCGCTCCTCGAACAAACTCGTCGACTACGCCGTCACCATGATCGGCGCCCGAATGGGGCGCACCACCGTCCTCAACTCGGGCAAGACCACCGCAGGCAAACGCCGCGGAGCCCGACTACTCAACTAAGGAGGCCACCATGAGCGACCTCGTCAAGTCCGCCGCAGTCGCGCCGGGCCTGGACGCCCAGGAGCAGCGCGCTCTGGCATTGATGGCCAAGCAGCTCAAGGCGCACCAACGGTCTAATGATCTGCGCTCGCTGTATTACCTGGGGAAGCGCTCTCTGCGCGCTGCCGGAAAGCTCGGCATGGCCATGCCTCCACAGCTGGGGCGGTTGGAGACGATTCTCGGCTGGCCTGCGAAGGCAGTAACCACGCTGGAGCACCGACTCAATCCCACTGGCTTCGTCGTCCGTGGGGAGTCAGAACCCGATAGTGTTCTGGAGGAGATTGCTTGGGATAACCAGCTCTCCGAGCTCCAATCCATGGCCCACACTGCCTCCCTGATTCACGGCACCGCGTTTGTCACCGTCTCCGCTGGCGACGAGTCCCAGGGAGAGCCGCCGGCCATTATCGCTGCGCGCTCTGCACGTGAAGCCAGTGCTCTTTACAACAAGCGCACCCGCCGCATTGTTGCAGGGATGACCCTTAACAACGACGAGGTAGGCAATACCCAGCAGGTTGTGCTGTGGCTGCCGGATACCATCGTGGAGATCACTCGCGCGGGAAATAGCTGGCACGTTGAACGGCACCCGCATTGGCTGGGAGCCGTGCCCATGGAGCGCTTGGCTTTCCGGCCACATCTAGAGCAGACCTTCGGCATGCCAAGGATTACCGACGAGGTCATGGGTCTTAACGATGCGGCTGTGCGTACCATGCTCCGAATGGAGGGCACCGCCGAGTTCTTCTCGTTCCCCCAGCGCTACGCCCTGGGAGTGGATTCAGATGACTTTGCGGATACTTTCAAGACCTACCTGAACCGCTTCCTCGCCCTGGGCCCAGATGAAGATTCCGGAACGCTGCCTCAGATTGGCCAGTTCAATCCATCGAGCCCGCAGCCGCATATCGACCAACTGCGCGCAATCGCCGGGCAATTTTCCGGCGCAACCTCAATCCCACTCAACTACCTCGGCATCGTCCACGACAACCCGAGCTCGGCCGACGCTATCCACGCCGCTGAGGCCGACCTCATTGCCGTGGCAAGCCGCGCAACTGAGGGATACGGGCCAGCATGGGCCCGTGCCGCGGGATACGCGCATCAAATCTACAGCCGGGACTATAAGCCAGACCCCCGCATGAAGGGCCTGATAACCCAATGGCGAGACCCTTCGACGCCAACAGCCTCCGCCGCCGCGCAGTCCGTCATGTCCCTCATCTCCGTCGGTGCACTCCCGCCAAACTCGGCAGTGACGTACCGACTCCTCGGATACGACGAAGCCACCGTGCAACAGCTCGTCGCAGACGCCCGAAGTGCTGCCGGACGACAAGCACTTGCAGCCCTAGCGCAAACACCCGACCCCGAGGTAGACGCGCTCACCGCCGAGGCCACACAGTAGGGGAGGAGGTAGCACATGGATGCAGCATGGACCGCCCACAAACGGCAGCTCTCTGCAGCAGTCCGCAAAGCCACCCGCCAGCTCCTCGACATCGTCCGCGCCAACCCACGCATGAGTCAGGAAGATCTGCTCTTCTACTACCAGGCCCTCATAGACCAATACGGGCAAGCCGCCGCCGAATCCGCGCTCCTAGCCCTGGAAAACTCGCGCCGAACCGTGGACCTATGGAACAAACTCGCCGCCCCCGTAAGAGCCGATCTTCCAGCAACCGGACAGGTCAAAGGCACACTAGCGTGGGCAGTCAACAAGGCCGGAGGAAAAGACCTCACCGCCATAGCGATCGCCTTAGTCGGCCCCCTCGGCCGTCTCATCCAGCAACCCGCCCGCGACACTATCTGGAACTCGACCCGCGCCGCCGGCACACGATACGCCAGAGTCCCCGGCCCAAAAGCCTGCTGGTTCTGCCTCATGCTCGCCAGCCGCGGCGGCGTCTACACCTCCAAAGAATCCGCCCTCTCGGTCTCTAGTCGCAGCGCCACCCGCCCCACCTCGCATTGGCGGAATCCGTCAGCAGATGCCGGGCACTCCTACCAACTAGGCCGTCCCCGTGACGCTGCCTACCACGACAACTGCACCTGCATCGCCGTCGAAAGCCACAGCCCCGACGACCTCCCCGACGTCGTCCGCACACTCCAAGAAGAGTGGTACGACGTCACCTGGACCGACCGCGGACCCGCTCCAGGACAAGCAGAACTCTGGAAGAAACACATCCGCGAAACACGACCCAACGGGGAAACACTCCGCCCCGACTAAGCCCCAGAAGCGCATCGCGCGCCGGGCAATTTGCTCATCGTCTAATGGCAAGACGCCGGGTTTTGGTCCCGGTAATCCAGGTTCGAGTCCTGGTGAGCAAGCTCTCCCCACACCTAGACGGTGGCGGGGATTTTTCATGTAAAGCACATTTCCCAGGAGGAATAATGTCGAAATCCATCCCAGCCACCAACGTCGACGGCCAGGAGCCAGAGGCAACCACGAGCCAGCCTGATACGTCGCAACAAGACCAACAGGGCACTAGCCAGGAGCAGGACTCCAAGCCGCAGATGTCCCGTGAGGACCTTGAAGCAGCATTGGCAAAGGCACGTAAGGAGTCGGCCGCTCATCGCATCGAGCGCAACAAGGCTCGCGCTGAGCTCGAAGAGAAGCTAAAGGCTAATTCTTCAGACTCCGACCGGCTCGCTGCTCTTGAAAAGGAGCTAGCCGAGTCGAGGATCCAAGCTGCCCGCGCGCAGGTGGCTAAGGAAACCGGACTCCCCGAGAACCTCATCACCGGAGACAATGCCGAAGAGATGGCCGAGCACGCTTCATCCATCCAAGAGCACATCAACAAGCTCGTTGAGGCAGCAGTCACCGAGAAGCTCGGGGCCAACCCACCTATGCCCGTTGTCCGCGGCGAAGCAGCCGGCGGCCAACCGCAATCCGACGAGGACTGGCTCCGCAAGGCCTTCCTCAGCAAGTAGAAAGGAACTAGGCAATGCCTAACTTCAACAACATCGTCGGCCGCGCAGACGTAGCCGACGCGATGATCCCCGACCAGATCATCAACGAAATCATCGAGGAGGCCCCGAAGTCCTCCGTCATGCTCACTAACGCCCGCCGTACTCCCATGTCCAAGGGCAAGGCCAAGCAACCTGTACTGGCCGAGCTGCCGGATGCCTACTGGGTCGATGGTGACACCGGCATGAAGCAGACCTCTAAGGCGACCTGGAAGAACCAGACGATTACCGCCGAGGAGCTCGCAGTCATCGTCCCAGTGCCTGACGCGCTTATCGATGACTCTGACGTCCCTCTCTGGGCCCAGATCCGCCCGCTTCTGGCTGAGGCAATCGGCCACAAGATTGACGGCGCCGCGCTCTTTGGCCAAGACAAGCCCAATTCCTGGCCAACCGATATCTTCACCGCCGCCAAGGCCGCAGGCAATGCCATTGAGGCCGGAACAAACGCCGACCTCGGCGCCGACGTCGCTGCCCTGGGCGCACTCGTCGCAGACCAGGGCTTTGCAATCAACGGCTTCGCCTCCAAGCCCGGCCTTAACTGGCAGCTGATCGGCCTTCGCACCGAAACTGGCCAGCCCATCTATGCACCGGCAATGTCCCAGAGCCAACCGGCCACCCTGTACGGCTACGGCCTCGGCGAGGTCTACTCCGGAGCCTGGGAGCCTGACAAGGCCACCATGCTCGGCCTTGACTGGGACAAGCAGGTCGTCGGTATCCGTCAAGACATCACCTATGACCTCTTCTCCGAAGGCGTTATCTCTGATGCTGAGGGCAAGGTCGTCCTCAACCTCATGCAGCAGGACACCAAGGCCCTGCGCGTCGTCATGCGCGTCGGCTGGCAGACCGCTATCCCGGTCACTCGCGCTGGCAAGGGCAAGAAGAAGATCTATCCGGGCGGCGTAATCACCCCGGCAGCTAGCTCACCGGTTGCTGCCTAGCAGGGAGGGGATAGGCCATGGCTTACGCAACTCCGCAGGATGTCCGTGACCGCTGGGTAGGCAATGACGCACTGCCAGATGACAGTGTGCTCGAAGCCTGGCTTGAGGACGCTGAAACGCTCATCTTCGCCGAAGTGCCATCGGTCATGTCCCGTCTTACCGAAGACCCAGAGGGAATCTGGCGCCGCCGACTCGTCTACGTCGAAGCTCAGCTAGTCTCTCAGGTCATGCGCAACCCGGACGGTGTCCGCCAGCGAGCGCAGACAGCCGGCACATTCACCGACTCTGTCACCTACGGCACGGAGACCATCGCCCAGGCAATGACTCTGACCCCTGCCCACCGCTCCATCCTCTCCGGAGGTGGAAACAAACACGTCGGCATCGACATGACCCCAGAACACTCGCAGCACTCGCTGGACACAGCCTGGGTCAACGGTCCACGGGGCACGGAGCCTAGGGGGAGAGCATGACCACACCGTTCCCGCTGCGCCACACAGTGCGAAAAATCAGCCGCACAATCACCGGCCGCAACAAGCTGGGCAACGCTGTCACCGAGGAGACCACCTCTGAGGTGCGTGTTGCAGGATGGGCTCAGCCAAGCTCAGACGAGCCCAAGCAGGCCGGACATGAGCGCTTGACCGTAGACCTTGAGATTTACGCGCCTCCAGAAACCTTTAACGAAGGAGACGCCGTCGACATCCCCGGATACGGGACTCTCGAAGTCATTGGCCACCCAGAGAACTACTCGCATTCCCCTTTCGGCTGGGACCCCGGCCTCGTCGTCGTCAACACACGAAGGAAGGACCGATGAGAAAACCACTGTTTCGCGTCTACCACGCCGAGGGCTACGACCGGCTTCAGACGGACGGCACGCTGGACTTCGA
Organism: Corynebacterium sp. HMSC074C01; assembly: GCF_001814605.1. Taxonomy (NCBI): domain Bacteria; kingdom Bacillati; phylum Actinomycetota; class Actinomycetes; order Mycobacteriales; family Corynebacteriaceae; genus Corynebacterium; species Corynebacterium sp. HMSC074C01. The sequence continues at coordinate 34,713 of NZ_KV817274.1, forward strand.
TGGCGGCTCCCTGCTCGTCTGGCGAGATAGGACCCGTACTCATCTCGTCGCTGCCTACTCACCAGCAGGGTGGATAACAGCCCACTGGGAGACCAAGGAAGAGGAGGACGAAGATGGCTAGAGCCAGATATGAGTCCAATAAAGCTGGTCTAGAAGAACTCGCGCGCAGCTCCATGGCACAAGGCATCGTCCAAACCTACGCTGAGCAGAAAGCCTCGGCCGCAGGAGATGGATTCGTCGCCTCCTATAAGCAGGGACGTCACCGCTTCGTCGGAATCGTCTATGCAGACACCTTCTCAGCGATGCGCAGAGAGGCACGGGACAACGTCCTTGTCCGGGTGCTCGGATGATCCCCGTCCCGTACACCACACAAGACCTAGCAGTCGCAGCACTAGAAGCCGCCGTCGAGGTCCCCGTGTCGACGGAAATGCCGCAGCCTCGGCCTTCCGAGCACATCGTGCTTAGCCGAATCGGCGGAGCACCTAGATCCATCGCGACCAATGACCCTCGATTCCTCATCGAGTGCTACGCCCGCGATGCACTAGAGGCCGAAGCTCTCGCGGAAAAAGCCCAGCACGCCTGGGTACACCTTCGGGGAAACGGCATCGTTCGCGGCTACACCGACCATAATCTGGCTCCCTATCCGTCCCCGGATGTTGAGCACACCCGATTTCAATTCACCGGCGCTCTAAAGCTTCGTCTGTAGGGCGCCATTCCTTTCAGGCCCGGCTCACACAATCTGAAAGGACATGCCTCATGATCAATGTCAATAACTCCTTTGTAGGCACCCCGGCACTTGACGGCGGCGTCTACTTCCGCGCGCCCCTGGGCACGGCTCTGCCGAAGACCGTTCTCGAATCCCTGGACAAGGCTTTCGAGGACCACGGCGCAGTCGGCGAAGACGGCTTCTCTGTCACGCCGACCCGCAACAACAACGACATCCGCATGATGGGCGGCGACGTCTTCCGCACCATCCAGTCCGAGTACGGCGTCGAAGTCGTGCTCACGCTCCTGGAGGATGACACCGAGGCAGTCGTTAAGACCACATTCGGCGACTCCAAGACCACCAAGAAGAAGATCGACGAGGGAGGAATCGAGCGCACGGTTTACTACTCCTCTGACCCGCTGCCGATTTCCTCCCACGTCCTCAAGGCCGTAGATGGCGACAAGACCAACCTCTACATCATTGAGCGCGGCCAAGTCGTCTCTGTCGGCGAGCGCCGCGTCGCTCACTCCGACGTCACTCGCACCGAGGTGACCATCCGCGCTTACAAGTCCACCGACCCGGAGCTCAAGGGCGCCAACGTCGTCGAGCGCCGTTACGACCCCAACGCGACCGAAGACGAAGCGGACGGGACCACCGAGAACGAGGGCCCAACGGACGCTGAAGCAACCTCCTAAACGACTGGCTGACGAGTAAACCCATCGACCCCGGGGCATGGCAGCGGGGGATAAAAATCACTGCCACCACTTCTCGTCCCGATGTTCGTGGGAAATCTCCATCCCATTGAGCCGGGCCTGCCCACGTCATCGGGGCGGGCCTTAAGACTTCGGCCCGGCTCGCCACACACCAAACCGAAAGGACCGGCTCACCGTGTCTCTGAAAATTCAGCACATCACCGACAACGTACAGACCTACACCATCCCGGCAGCAGGATCTGACGACACCTTCGTCGAAGTAACCATCCCCGACTTCGACTGCCAGCCACAGGTCGACCTGCAGGCGCTCGAAGACAAAACCAAGAAGCAGAACGTGCAGATCTTCCACACCGAGGGAATCCGCCTAGTCCTCAAGCACTACAACCCAAACGAGGAAGACGCGATTAACCAGCTCGTTACCCGCCAGCTCATGGAAATCGGCAACGACTGGGTCAAGTCCGATAAGTCCGGACTGCTTAGCGGTGGTGATACGGGGGAAGCCGACTCTTCCAAGTCCTCCGCCTCCTCAAAGAAGAAAAAGAACTAGCGGCTGCACTCACCATAGACCTCATGCAGCGCGGTCTCAGCCTCAGCATGATTGGCCGCGGCCTGTCATGGGCAGATATCTGGATATGGCTGACCAATCCACCTGCAGGCAGCCAAGTCGCTGCATGGGGAGTCAGGCAAGAAAAGCCCACCGCGCGCGACTCCTCACCGACCGCAAAACCCCCGGCTCAACCACCCCCGCGCACCCCGCATCGCCCGCAACTATCCGCGAGCGAAGTACGCGCACGGGTCGCTCAACGCACCGAATAGCCCACCAGGGCGCTGACTGAAAGGCGGAACACAATGGCTACAGAGCTCGGCACCGGCTGGATCCGAATCGCCCCCGACGTCTCCAAAATCACCCCAGAAGTCGCCAAAGCCCTCGACGCCACACAAAAGACGGCCGACGCTTCCGGAAAAGGAATGGGCGCGAAAATCGTAGGCGGACTCCGCGGCATCATGAAAACCGGAATGATCTCCGTCGGCACCGCCGCTGGAGCCAGCCTCGGAGCATCCATCACCAAGGGTGTTGGCCGCCTGACAGCCATTGAAAACGCGGAAGCCAAGCTAACCGGCCTCGGAAACTCCGCCAACGACGTCTCCGCCATTATGGGAAACGCCCTCACATCCGTGAAGGGAACGGCCTACGGACTCGACGCTGCGGCCACTACCGCGGCTATGGTCGTCGCCTCCGGAATCGCGCCGGGCAAAGAGCTTGAGCAGGTTCTCACGACTGTGGCTGATACCGCGGGCATCGCCGGGGCAAGCATGGATGAGATGGGTGCGATCTTCGGCTCCGTCGCGGCGCGTGGAAAGCTCCAGGGCGATGACCTGATGCAGCTGACGTCTCGCGGTATTCCTGTGCTTCAAATGCTGGGCGACGAGCTGGGCAAGACCTCGGAGGAAATCTCCGACATGGTCTCTGCCGGAGAAATCGACTTCCAAACCTTTGAGTCTGCGCTTCGAAATCACATTGGTGGTGCAGCCCAAGAAGCAGGTAAGACCACTAGCGGTTCGTTCTCCAACATGTGGGCTGCGGCTTCGCGCTTTGGTGCTCAACTTGCAGGTCCGTTCTATAACCAGGCCGCCGGCGTATTTACCGGAATCACCGACTCCATCGATGGAATGGCCACAAAGGCCGGGCCATACATCGACCAGTTCGACTCCTGGCTCGGCGGTAGCGCCATTCCGAAGCTAAAGGAGCTCGGATCCGGTGTTAAGGAGGCAACCTCCGGATTCATTAATTCCAAGGAAATCCAATCCTTGGCAACGGGAACCAAAGAAGTGTTCTCTGAGCTTGTTTCAACTGGTGCGCGACTGGCTCCCACAATCGGGAAGATCGGCGGCGAGCTAGCTAAGGCTTCCGCATCTCTCGGTATCAGTGGCTGGCAACTGCTTTTGACCACGCTAGAAGGCGCTAATGGTGTCATCGGAGCTTTGACTCCGGGCATCGAGAAGCTCTCGGGCTTCATGGCCGATCACCCGGCTCTTGTGACAGCTGCCGTTGGGGCCTACGCCGGCTTCAAAACGCTGCCGGGCATCGTTGAGAAGGCCACTGGTGTCCTGGGCCCGCATGTGTCCCGAATCGGGAAGGTCAAAGACGAGCTCGTCAATCTCGGGCCGGGAATCCGTGATCTCAAGACCTACTACTCAGAGACCGGTAGGGAAATCGGCACTTTTGACGCTGCAATGCAGATGGCCGCGACGTCGGGCAACAAGACGATGTCTCAGATGGCCCGGGCATATACCCAAGCATCGGTGCCGCTCAAGGACCTCGCTGCAACCCACAAGACGGCTGCAGCCGAAGCAAAGGCCGGTGCACTACTCGCTGGCAATAGCTGGGACGCCGCGGATCGCATGATCGCCCAAGCCGGCCATAGCGTGGTCGGCTCCGTGACCAACATGGCGGGTACAGTCAAGGGCCTTGGCGCTGGAGCATTCACAGGGCTTAAGTCCGCAGCGGGTGGAGTCATAGACTACTTCGGCGGTCCATGGGCTGTCGGTATCGCGGCAGCAACAGGCGTCGTCCTTGCCGTCGTTGACGCCAATCGACGTGCCGAGGATGCCCAGCGGCAGATGGCTCAGGCCGCTGCCGAATCAGCAGAGGTACAGCGCGAGCTGGCAGCAGCAGTCGCCGGAACCACCGGCGAGCTCAATGCCCAGGCTCTAGAGGCTGCAGCTAAGGCTGTCGATAACTCAATGACCGAGTTCATCGCCACCGGCGAAATGCTCGACGGCTTTATCTCAAAGGTGGATACTGCCGCCATGCGCCAAGCCCAGACCGGTAAGGAGCAACGCGAAGCCAACAGGGAAGCCCGGGAAACCAAGAAGGCCTACAAGGAACTTAAGGACACCGCCGAGGACCTCGGCATCTCAATGGAAGACCTCGGCACTGTAGTTGCCGAGGGTGGGCGTCAGTACAACGAACTCCAGTCAAACCTCCGAGGTTCAGGGGAAGCCGGAAACGCCGCAGCTGACGAGCTCGAAGCTGCCCGCGAGAAAATGCAGGCGACTATCGACGCCGCCCGAAATATGGAGCCGTCCTTTGCACAAGCCGCCTCCGCTGTAGATGTGCTCGCTGATTCGGCGGCCTCCGGAGAAGACAAGCTTTCAGCACTTGAGAAGCTCATGGAGTCCATGGGGCTCGTGCCAAAGATGGCCGAAGAAGCCCTCATGGATACCGCCGACGCCGTCGACAAGATGGTCGAGTCCGCTGTGAACTCGCAGCTGCCCGTAGAGACTCTGGGAGATGCGCTCTTCGGACTCGACGGCAAGCTGGAGCCGACTAACGCCTCGTCCCGTCTGCTGCACGATAACCTGACAGACCTGCGGCATGAGCTACAGCAGGCTGCAGTCTCTGGAGCAGACACGCAAGAGGCATTCGACCTCATGCAGCCAGCCCTGCAATCACTCAAGGAACAGTTTGGGCTCACCGACGACCAGCTGCAGGAGCTAATTAACTCCTACGGCCTGGTGCCGGACACTATCAACACCGCCCTCAACCTTGAGGGGGCCGGAGACACCACCAAACAGCTCGCCTCAGTCTGGGCCTCACTAGACGGCCTCGAAGAGGGCAAGACCATCAACGTTGGCATACTCGATGAGAGCGCCGCGAAGTATCTGGACCAACTCGGGTACGACATCCAAGAACTCCCTGACGGCACCTTCGAGGTCACAGGAAGCACCGAAGAGGCATCCGTAAATCTTGAGCAGGTCGTCAACCGCATGGCGGAAATCGACGGCACCGACGTAGATGTTTCCCTCGCTCTCGATAACACCGTATTCGAGATGAACGCGCAGCAAGCGCAAGACCTCATCGAATACTTGGATATCCAAGAGCCGACGCCTCAGGCCCAGATGATCATCGACGAGCTGGAGCAGAATCACTCTATCGCCATGGGGGACCTCGCCGTCCTCGATGCACAAAGCCCAACCCCCACCGCAGACCTGGCTAAGCATCTGCTCGACAACAAGGTCAAAGACGCCGACGGAAAGTTGACCAACCTCGCCGGACGCAAGCCAAAGCCGGTCATTGATGCCGACGTAGGCCCACTTAAGAAGGCAATCAATTGGGCAAACAGCTTGCTGGATTCCCTTCGTGGCCGAAGTGTCACCGTCTCAGGCACCGCCGGGCACGCCCATGGCGGCCGAGTACCCAAGCTCGCAGCAGGCGGACGCCTCCCCGTCTATGGACCAGGAACCCACATCGTCGACGGATTCCTCGGCGTTGATGAAGGCGGCATGCCCACTGTCCGCGTCAACCGCGGCGAATGGGTCGTCAACGGCCGACGCTCCGCCCTTTTTAGCCGAACCCTAGACGCCCTCAACTCCGGCACAGCCCACGACATCGTTTCCAACCTCTACCGCGAGCTTCCACGCCTTACAGGCGGCGCCGCCCTCCAACAACAGCGAAACCAGGCCGCGCCGGGGCAGCTCCAGGCGCTTGCAGGCGGCGGTGTTATCGGCTCCATCACGGACATCGTGAAGAAAAACTTCCCGATGATGACGATCACCTCGACGCTGCGCAACTCGAATGATTATCACGGTATGGGCAAAGCTGTGGACTTCTCCAACGGGTATGACACGACTCCGGAGATGCAGGCTGCAGCGAAGTTCTTCGCAGATAACTATGGCAGCCAGCTCCTGGAGCTGATCCATTCCCCGTTCGGAAACAACATCAAAAACGGCAAGTCCGTAGGCGATGGTTTCGGCTTCTATGGCGCGGGCACGATGAATCAGCACCGGAATCACGTCCACGTTGCTGCAGACGCGCCGCTGTCGGCGACCTCGGCTAAGCCGGACATGAAGGTCTCCGTCGACGTTGCAGATGGCGGGTCTTCTGGCTCGTCATCGACAAAGACGTCGCGAAGCATGCAGTGGAGCAACGACGATGACGTCGACGTCAGCTTTGGTTCCGCTGACTCCATTTATAAAGGAGTCGCCAAAGCGCTCCGAGTCAGTAAGCGCCGCGAGTTTAAGGTCGGTAAGACCACGGAAAACCGCACGTCTGTCACTCCGTCGGATACGGATCCTCTTAAGGGATCTAAGGTCTCTGATGGTGGCTCCGGCTCTGGTTGGGGCCACGGCTTCTTTGTCGAGGAAATTGCCCGCAGCGCCAAGGCCCACGGCCTCCCAGAGCGCGGCGCCATGATTGGTGTCGGCACCGCTTTCGTGGAGTCCGGCAATCCGCTCAAGATGTACGCCAACCGTGCCGTTCCTGATTCGCTTCAGTACCGCCACGATGCCGTCGGAAGTGATCATGATTCGGTAGGACTTTTCCAGCAGCGCCAAGCTGGATGGGGAACGCTTGCGCAGCGCATGAACCCGTATCAGTCTGCAGGGCTGTTCTTCGATGCGATGCTGAGCAAGTTCCCTGACTGGCCGAGCATGGCTCCTGGGGCTGTAGCTCAGGGTGTTCAGGTCTCCGCGTTTCCTGACCGCTACGCCAAGGTCATGGGCGCGGCCTTGGAGGCCGTAAAGAACACGTCCCTGTATGACTCGGGCGGATGGCTGGAGCACGGCAAGCTCGCTCGCAACATGTCGGGCAAGCCTGAACCGGTCCTCACTAACGGGCAGTGGGGAGATGTCCACGGCACGATGATTGCTATTCCTCGCCTCGTCGGCTCGATTGACCGGCTCGTCCCGGTCCTCGCTGACATCGCACGTACTGGCAAGTACACCGGAAATCATGGCCTCGACCTTCCAGAGAACTCGACGTTTGTCGTCGCCGCAAAGAAGGTCTATGCCGTAGGTAAAGACCTTGAGGCTCAAGCTAAGAAGCTGGAGCAGGGATATATTGACGCCGGACGACAACTCACTGCCTGGACTAACACGAATGTCCGCTTCTTCGACAACACGGAAATTGTCATGGACGCGGAGGCTGGACTGCAGGCCACACGCGAGCAAAACGCTCAAGACCTCGACAATATCACCATTGCCGAGAAGCAGCTCGCCGAAGCTCGCGACAATCTGGCTAAAGCCCAGTCTGAGGATGCCGCGCTGTCTACCAAGACCCAGCGCAAGCTGGCCGACGCCGAGCGTGCTGTGGAGGAGGCGCGCAAGGAATCTATAGCTACCTCTCAGGACGCTAAGGCCACTCAAAAGCAGCAGGAAGCGAAGGCTAAGAAGCTTACCGACGCCGAGCGGAAGCTCGCGCGTGCCCGCGAAGACGCCGCCGAGGAGCTTAAGAAGTCCGGCAACGAGAACACCGATGCTGTCGTCTCCGCCATGGAGGACGTCGAGACCGCAGAAGAGCAGCTCTCCAACGCGCGTGAAAACGCTCAAGGAGCAGCGAAGCGCCTAGAGGCAGCAGAGCGCACACTCGCCGGTGCACGCCTCACAGTCGTCTCCGACCTTGTCACCTCACTCTCAGACGCCTTCGATTCCGCCTTTGAATCGCTGAGTCAGTACGTCGACCAAGCGGTACGCTTCGGCGGAATTATCGAGGAAACGAAGCAATCCATCTCCAAGCTCGCCCAGGAGCGAGTCTCACTCAACCTCGCCACGATTAAATCCCTCGGCGATCTCCGCATCGCTGAGTGGGACGTCGCGCGCGCCCGCATGGATGGAGCTATCGACGTTGCCTCCGCCGAGGCTGATCTCGCCAAGGCCCGCGAGGGCCACATCGTCATGGGAGCAACATCTGTATCCGCGCTGGGAGACGCCGTTGACCGCTTCCGCGTCCTCGGCATGGACGCTGCCGATGCTCTTGGTAGCTCTGTTGTGACCAACGCCAAGGAAATCCGCGCTGCCGAAGCTGCACTGGCAAAGGCACGTGCGACCGCTGCTATCGGAGAGCTGGAAGCACAAAACCGCGTTCGAGTCGCCTCCATCGCCGCCGCCAAAGCTTCAGTGCTCCAAGCCCAAAACGCGGCTGTCCTCACCGCCCACACCGAAATGCTCGCCAAACAATCAGCGCAGCTCAACGGCATGAACAATCGCCAACAAACCGCGCTTCAACAACGAGTCCAAGGCGGACAAAAGACCGCTGGCGGAATCCTCGGCGTGCTCGGCGGCCTCGCCGTCGGAGCCCTCGGTGTGGCCACCATGAATCCTGCGCTCATCGCTACCGGCATCGGGCTCGGAGCCAAGGGCATCGCGGACACCGCGACTGGCGCATCAATCTTGAAGAACCACGACAAGAAGGCTGCCGACGAAGCATGGAAGGCTTTGCCCACCGGAGACAAGGTCAGCATCGGCGTCGGCGCCGGAGCATCAGCACTAGCAGGAGCCGCCGGCATCGGAGCTGCCGTCCACACAGGAAACGCCGAATGGGCCACCGCAGGGCTCGACGCCGGAAACAAAATCTGGGACGCCACCATCACCGGAATGGCCGAACGCCAAAAGGCAGCCTTCGACAAGATTGACGCCGAGTACGCCGACGCCATGGCCTCAATCGAAGGAAAGCACGGCTCCCAACTCGCAGGCCTCGAAGCCCAACAAGCCGCCGCCGAAGCCGACTTCCAAATGAAGCGCGAAGCCCTCGCCGCCGAAGAGGCCTACCAAGAGCTCCAAAAGCGCATCGCCGAATCCTCCAGTAAGGCCGAGACCGAAGCGCTCGTCAAGGCCTCTGAGGTAGCCGCTGCGCGCCGGGAAGACCTTGTAGCTGCCGCGCGGGAAACGAATCAGCTCCTCAAGCAAAACGTCACCGTCCAGATCCCTGCCGGGCAGGCGTGGACTTCCGACCAGCTTGAGAGCTACCTGACCAAGCTCTTCGCAGAGTTCAACGGCGTCAAGGCAGACGTCGAGCAGATACGCCAAGACAACAAGCCCAGCGGCCTCGACATCATCATGGCCGGACGATAGGAGGACACACTGTGCTGACATTGAAGTTCCGCGCTCACACCGGAAAGCTCTACGACCTCTTCGCCCCGGACGCCGCCATCGGCGTCCCGCAGGGAGGACTCAAGCTTTCAGCTAACGTCACGCGCACCACTCAAGAAGCACTCGGCCGGCCGGGCAGCTTCGCTGCCGACCTCAGCTTCGGGGAAATGACCGGCTCGCTGATAGCAACTATCGATGCTGCCCGCACCTCCTCGGCAAGCCTTGAGCAGGTCTACCTCGGCTGGCTCGCTGCCCATAGCCTCACCCGCGAGGGCACATTAATCGCCGGCCGTGACAGACTCCCACAGTTCGACCGCACCGCCGAGGTCAAACTCGCACAGCAGCTGCCAAACCCCGACATCATCCCGGAAAACACCAGCGAGATAGAGGTTGAGGCCCAGCTCGTCGCCGAGCGCGGCGCATGGTTCGGACCTTGGCAAAAATCTACCGGCGCAGCATTCGTCGAAAACACCGGGCAAATCCCGCTCACCTACCGAGTGAGATGGAAAGGAAACGGCGGCCGCGTAATCCTCCCCTCCGCGGCCCATTTCACCCTGCCATCCACCTCAACCGAGCGCATCCTTTACGTCTCCGATGACGAATCTTGCATGGTCACACGACCCGACGGCACCCCAGACCGCGAACTCTGGAAAGCCATGGCCGGCAAAGTCCTACCGGAACCCATCGCAGTCGGAGACACCCGAGCAATCACCGTCCCAGCCGGAGCCACCCTGGAGTGGAGGCTCGGCTACGCACATCCCTGGGGGTGACACATGAACCTGACCGACTGGGAAAACCACACCAAGCACCGCCGCTACGTCTCACAAACCCAAAAAGCTTGGTGGGGGCTAGCCGGGCCCGACGGGGAACCACTCATGGACCTACCAGCCCCGCTACCAGATTACGAGATACCTGAAACGCACAACTCAACCTCTGCAGCCCGCGTGAAGTTCAACATCCTCGGGCGGCGTGGCCAAATCCACCCTGCCGTCGGCGCGCTTATCGACGAGAACATCGGCCCCACCGACAGCGAAGCCCGCCTACAGCCGGCCCTCCGCGGAGTCCACTTCCTCGTCTACGAAAAACACGGCGTCCGTCTGACCTACCTCATCGCCGCGGCCACCCTCACCGGCCCCTACTCAGCGCCCAACACACTAGAGATTCAGGCTGCCGACATGCTCACGCTCGTCGACGGCATCCCCCTCTGGTCCTATCCCCGCTCTCTCAGAGGTCAATGGGCCGAGCTAGACCGCGACTACGCCGCCGGCTGGAAAGAAAAACGCCAACTCCAAAACGTCCACTTCGCCGCCCAAGCAGACGGATTCGTACTCTCCGGAGACGCCGAGCCAACCATCCGCCGCGCCATCGTCGAATCACTCGACGCCACCTGGAAAGCCATCGGCCGCACCGACGACCCGCCCGTCGTCGTGTCTACAAAGACGTCAGGCAACCCTAGCCCCAAAGTCATGATCCGACCCGACGACGGCTTTCTTTGGCAAACACTCGCCCCCATCGCAGCCATGGCAGGCACCACCATCAAAGCCCGCATGTGGTGGCCAGGCGACCCAGCCGTCCCCGGACACACCCTCACCAAACCCACCATCGTCATCGACGTCGACCAACCCAAGGAGGGATAAATGTCCCACGTGAAACTAAGACCCGATGGAGGCAGCCTTACTGCCACGCGCCGGGTTTCGTACTACGTCTATGGACGGTGGTCGGTAACAACTCCGGAGGGTATCGAGAAGGAGCGGCCGGACTATCTGGACGAGCCGATTAAATATCCTCCTGGGGCTACCGAAGAGGAGAAGCGCGCCCTGGACCTCAAGCGCGAGTTGGAGCGAGATTCCTGGGATGACCGGCTGACCGATGCTTACATCGCGCGCACCGACTCCGGGGACCTTGGCCGCTTCGACTTCGGCTTCGTCCGTGCCGATGCCTCTATGGACATGAACACAGGGGCATCCGATGTCGAGCAGCAGATTCGGACCGGTATCAAGCGCTCAGACGGCGATATCTTTTTCCAAGCTGATGTCTCGGGCGCGGGCCTGGGAAAGGCCATCCCGAGAGTGGACTATGCCGCGGGCTCGACTGTCGACGCCCGCATCTGGGGCGTCGACATCCCTTCCCTTGTCACCAGCATCGCTGATATTTCAGGCGATACGCGTGTCCATCTCGGCGGCCAGCTCGCCGCTGATGCTGAGCAGCTGCGCTCGCAAAACGCTCAGATTGAGTCACAGATTGCTGCCGACAGGAAGAAGAACAAGCGGGAGATAGACACTGCGAAATCTACCGCGACCTCGGCTAAAGCCACGGCCGACGAGGCCAAGACAAAGGCCGATGAAACAGCCGCGCTCGTGGAGAATCTCGACATCGAGGGCAGTATCCAAGAGGCTCGTGATGCTGTCGATGCATCTAACGCGATTTTGCAACTGGTGCGTCAACTCACTGGTGCGGCTGCGGCTCAGGGTGCGCAGGCGCAGGCTTCCGCCTCTCTCGCGATTGAGCTTGCGCGTCAGGCCGAAGAGATTTTGGACCAGCTGGATCCGCTTCGGGATGATGTGGTGGCGGCGCACGCTGAGGTGGCGCGGTTGTCTGGTGAGGCGGCTAAGGCTGCTCAGGCTGCTGCGGCGGCGGTGGCTGCGGGTGAGAAGCATGTGGTCGCGGCCCAGCGGGCGGCTAATGCGGCGGCTCAGGACGCAATGGTGTCGCAGTCGCTTGTGAATGAGGCTAACGCGCTTCTGGAAGAGCTGTCTCCGCTGCAGGATGCGGCGCGGAAGTCCCTGGCTGATGCCCAGTCCTTGTTGGATAACGCGGGTGGTACGGGTAGGAGTCTCGCGGATGTGCTGAAGGAGGTCGCCGCGAAACACCAGGCTGTGCTGTCCGCGCATGATGACATCCTGGCCACCCATGGCGAAGTGCTGGAAATCCATGGTGAGGCTATCCGCTATGCGGCTATGGCGGCGGCTCAGGCGGGTGCGGCGGCAATGCAAGCCTCCCAGGCGGCAGCGGAAGCACTACGCGCCGCTGATTTGAACGCGCAAGCCATCGCCGCGCTCGCGGAAGCCGATGAAAAACTCGCGGAAGCCGACCGGAAGCTTCAAGAACAAATCGATGTGCTCGAAGAATCACAGCGCCTCCTAGCCCAGGCCCTCCGCTACGTCGCGGCGGCTGCCGCGCAGGCCGCGCAAGCCGCTATGTCCGCCGCGCAAGCCTCGGAAGAAAACGCCAACGCCATCGAACAGACGAATATCGCGGTCGATGCTGCCACCGATTCCGTGGAAGCCCTGAAAAAGACGAGCGCGGCGCGTGACGAGACCATGGGCAACATGCAGAAGTCGGTGGACGCAGCGGCGTCGGCGGCGGCTAGCTTGGAAAAGGCTCAGGCCGCTTTTGAGGACACGCTACTCATTCAGCAGAATGCGATCTTTTGGGGAGAGGTGCACCGCACCCGACTTTTTGACAAATCCAGCATGACCACCGTCACTGATAACGAGCTGATGACGATGACTCCGATTGAATCACAGCGGAAACTCCGATTAGATTTCAAGGGCATTTGGGCTGGCCGCGTGCAGGTTATTGGGCGCATGGTAGACGCGTGGGGAAAGAATTCACGTGTTGATTTCTTCGCGTATGGTGCCGGTCCTGGCTATCGACGGCTGATTGTGGAGCCTGAGGTGGTGAATTACGGCGTTGATAAAGTGCACATCGTTGTGGATATGTGGTGGCCAAATCGGGCTTTGGAGTTTGTGTTTGTCCCGAAGGATGGTCGTGGATGGGAGGTCCCGCCGTATGAGGATTCAATTCAAGGCGGCGTAAACCTCGGTCTCATGCATGAGGGCACGATGATTGTGTATTGGCCTCGGGGGAAGGGGTATCGCACCAGCCGTGCGGTGCAGGTAACCCCTGATGATGGAAAGACGTGGAAAACGTATTCAGCGGGTGCACTGCTGCCCGCGTCAGCCAGCATTGGCGGTTATCAAGTGACAGGTATTCGGCCTGTCCGGGGGGATACCCGCCCTGTCAAGCTGACTGAGCAAATCTAGTTTCGCCGATTGCCGTGAGGCTATACGGCCCGAACCCTGAATAGGAGGGAAAAATTTATGACTAGTCCTAGTGTAGATTTGGATGGAATCATGCCGTACGGGGTGACTGTCGTTGGTGATGGCACTAGCCGGATGGCGAAGGTTGCTACACCAGCGAAGCAGGCTACAAACGAGCGTTTATCCTTGCCTGGTGGGCCGGTGAGGGTGTCCGCCTCGTGGTCAGGCTCGGAAGCTGTGCGCTTAACCCTGGCTGGTGTGGGCTATCCTGTGAACATTCCAGCGGGGGGGGGGGGTTCCGTTCTGGGACGGCGGTCGTCGGCTCGAAGAGTGGCGACTATGTCTATCTGGAATCGACCAACAACGCGCCATTATCCGCGGGGGCTCGCGGCACTATCGAGGTGTACCCACTCCCACAGCTCTAACCGCCGGGGCGGTGGTGTAGGTGACCTCCCCTGTGAACGTTCCGGAAATCATCACCTACTCGATAGTGTCCAAAGGGACCGCAGTGGCGTTTCCGGGCTTCGGAAACTATTTACCGCTGTATACCGGCGTGCAATCCATCACGGTTTCGGTGCGTGGTGGAACCGGCTCTGTGCATCTATCGACCACCGCTGGGTACAAAACGCGGTATCAAAGCGTGAATATGGCGGATGGGCAAACAGTAGTTCTGCCGAACGTGGCCCGGCCCGAAGGAACAACCCGCTTCCTGTCGTTCTTCTCCAACACCGACGGCGCGGACTACTCCGTAACAATCCTGAAGTACTAACCACCGCGGGGGTGGTCTAGATGACTGCCCCAAGCATGGATCTGTATCTGCCGAAGACGTACGTCTTTAAACGTGGCTCGGAGGCGTATGCAACGCGGGCCCCGATGGTGCGTGTCGATGACGGAAGAAATTTCGTGTTTCTGCCGAAAGGCTTGTCTCTGGTCACTGTGATTGCTACCAGCATGGACGGCGCCAGCATGGAGCTGACCCTGAACCAGGGGACTGACTACTCAAAGACACTCGCCGCGCCGCCGGCTGATTATGAGGCCACAAAAAGGATTTGGACGGGCCATATCTCCAACCCCAGAACCGGCATGGCAGACGGTGGCGTGTACCTGCGTATCTACGCGGAGCGCGTCACCACCAAGACCATGAACAACGGCTCGGTGTCGATACAGGTTATAAACTTCCCGCCTGAATCTTAGCCACCCTCCGGGGTGGCTTTACTTATATCTGAAAGGAAATGAATCATGGAAGATTTTGATTTCGACGCCTGGGTGGAGGGCCTCAAGGCCATCCCCGAGGACCGGCTCATGGAGGCATCGGCGAAGCTATCCGCCGAGCGCCGCGAACGGCCCGCCCGCGCCGCCGAAGAGAAAGCGCGTGCTGAAATCGTGGCTGGTCTCGCCGAAAACGCGCCCGATTTGGTCTCCGCCCACGTCACCCTCGAAGAGGCGAAGGAAGACCCCAGCAAGGTTCCCACGTGGAAGAACCCCGGCTCGGACTTCCTCAAGGCCTTCCGCCAGGGCGCAGTCGTGAAGCACGCCGAAAAGTACTGGCTTTCGGAAACCGAAAACCTCAACACCTGGGAACCAGGAGCCGAAGGCGTCCATACCAACATCTGGCGCGACGTCACCCACGAAGTGCAACCACCGTCTCCAGTCACCGATGAATCCGGAGAGGTAATCCCTCAAGGACGACGGGATAACCCATTCCCGTTTATCGCCGGAATCCAGGTCGAGAAGGGAAATTTCGTTGAATTCAACGGCGAACTCTACGAAGTGATTTCTGGCCACAAGCTAGCCAACCACTGGCCACCGAATGCAGCACACAGCCTTTTTTCCAAGGCTTAAACCAGACGCCCTCTAGCCCGCGCTAGAGGGCGTTGCTCATAAAGAAGGAGGTACACGTGAAAGATTGGCTAAATGTCCTTCCTGACCGTGTCCGATTAATACCCCGACATTTCACGCCGGGGCGCGCCGGGAGAAAGATCCGGCATGTCACTATTCACCACATGGCCATGGTCGGCGGCACTGATGAGTGCTACAACGTCTGGCTCAGTAGACCAGCGTCTGGCCACTACGCCATCGACCCGAGTGGCGAGGTAGGCCAGCTCGTCTGGGATCGAGACACGGCCTGGGGAAACGCAAACCTTGTCTCTAATCAAGAATCGCTCATCATCGAGCACTCAAACGAGGCCGGAGCCGCTGCCGACTGGCCCATTGGAAAAACAACGCTGGAGACCGGTGCACGGTTAGTCGCTGCGCTCTGCCGCTTCTACGGCCTCGGCCGCCCAGTTTCCGGCGCGAATGTACGTTTCCACAGCATCGAATCAGGCGGGCGTACCGCCTGCCCCTACCACCTACGGCCGGGGCATAAATATCACGACCACTACATCGAGCGTGCCCAGTGTTGGTACGACGAAATGACTAAGCCTGCTGTGCAGGCGCCTAAGAAAGAGGAGGATTTTCTCATGTCACTTTCCGCCGAGGAGCAGAAGGAGCTGCTCGTCAAGACCCGCGCTATTCACAACGTGCTCTTCGCCCCGGAGCCGTCCCGCGTCACGGGCTCCAAGTTCAAGGCACCGTTGACCGAG
This sequence comes from Corynebacterium sp. HMSC074C01, assembly GCF_001814605.1. NCBI lineage: Bacteria > Bacillati > Actinomycetota > Actinomycetes > Mycobacteriales > Corynebacteriaceae > Corynebacterium > Corynebacterium sp. HMSC074C01. Next base: position 50,629 of record NZ_KV817274.1, read on the forward strand.
TTCATCATGCAGACCGACCGCAAGGTCGAGGAGCTGCATGTGGAGTATCGAGGGAAGGCCTCTCAGACGCAGGAGGCTCTTGACGAGCTTGCTGAAGCCGTTGAATCCCATGATGAGTCACATGAGGTCTGCAAGATGCCGGGGGAGGACAATGAGAAGTAAGCAGTTTTGGCTCGACTTGTTTGAGCGCGCCGCGAAAACATTCGCTCAAACCTTACTAGCTTGGCTGGTCGTGGACCAGGCGGTCTGGGAGATGGATTGGAGGCAAGGGCTGGGCCTCGCGGCTACCGCGACAGTGGCCTCCGTACTCACGTCTGTTGCTTCGCTCAAGGTGTCGACTCCTGAGACGGCTAGCTTGGTTTATGTTGGCCGGCACCGTGCGGGGGAGTAGACCGTGAGGTGGGAGAGTATTAAACGCCGCGCCTCTCGGTGGTTGGTGTCGGATGCGGCAGGCCTGATGATTCTGGGCAGTATCTCTATTGCCCGGGGCTTGTCTTACACGCCGCTGCTGGTGAATCCTGAACGCAAGCCCACGCATTTCATGGAGAGTGTGCTTAATCCTCCGTCGTGGGCTGTGGTGTGGCTCCTCATGGGCGTGCTCTGTATCTGTGGCGCCAGGTGGCACAAGCTGGTGCCCGCCGCCGTGGGTGCCGTTGTTGGGCTGCATTCCATGTGGGCACTCAGCTTTATCTTCGCCACGATATTGGATGACCTGTCACGGGCTTGGGTGTCATCGCTAGGCTACATCGGCATCGCAACCATGACCCTCTACGCATACGGACGCGGCCAGACCGGTGAGCTGAAAATCGTAGACGGGAGGTGACGCCATGCCCGTAGATGGGCCACTGGCTACTATCATCGTCGCCGTCATCGGCGTCGCTGGCACAGTGATGGGTAGCGTCCTGACCGAGAAGAACCAGAAGAGGAAAGCGGAGCTGGAGACGCGTGGCCCGGAGTGGGAATCATTCACCAAAAGCATCCGCGAGTGGACGAACGAGCAGCTCGAGGCCCGCGACAAATCCATTAATGAGATGCGGGCTGAGATTGCGGAGCTGCGCGACAAATTGGAGGTGTGGAAAAGCCGCTACTTCGTTGCCGTGCATCACATCCGCCAGTGGCGGCTGCGCCACCCGGAGAGCGTTGACGAGCTACCTATCCCGGACGAGCTAGAAAACGACTTTTGAAAGCCCTTGAAGTTTGACCCTCACCCCTAGTGGGTGGGGGCCTCTTTCTGCGTTTTAGGGGGCTTCTGTCGCAGAGAAGAAATTCCCCGAACCACGCGATTCCCACCCAGGAGGCCTATACCGCTTAAGACGCTGATGGGCAGTCACATGCTTCATTCCCAATGACTCCGCTAGTGAGCGCACAGACACTGATGAATCCTCGAGGATTTTGTGCGCAAGTTCGGACCACTCAGGTATCCCAGGGGCAGCATTCAGTACGTCGATTTCCTGCTGCGTGAGAGGCCTACCCCTCCGCGATTTAAGAGCAGCCACACGTCCCGCTTTCGCCCCCGCAGACCGATTTCGACTAATCTCACGCGACGCCTCCACCGCTTTAATCGGGTTGCGGTGGGCATCCAAGTCCGCAAGGTGCTCACTGGAGTGCTTTTCCCATGAGCGGCGCATATTTCCACGCACCTGCTGGGATACAAGGGGCTTTTGGGCATGCAGCCCGTGACGCTCGCGATAGTCGGCAACCTTGATTCTATGACCCAGGCTGACATGGGTAGAGAGGTGCTTGAATCGCTTACCGCACTCATGGCATAGGAGGCCGTCGGGGGATTCGTCGATGATGCCGTACCGGCCATGCCCATCTTTATCGCCTACCTGCATTAGCGGCTCATCTTGCTAATCGCTTGCGGGGAGACGCCGGCGGCGCGGGCCACGCTGGCCTTGCTGGCACCGGCGGCGAGGGCGGCGCGGATAGCTTTGTCACGCTCCTGGCGGAGCGCGTCGGCTGTGTCGGCGGCGTCTTGGTATGCGGTGGCGGCTTCCTCGACGGCGGCGAGTTGGCGTGCTCCTAGGTCTCCGGCGGCGCGGGCTGATTTCACGGCGCCGATAAGAAAGTCGGCATCGTCCTCGCTGATTTCGTCCTCGTCGATGTCGCGGCCTTCCAGCTCCTCGATTTGGGTGATGTAGGTGCGGAGTGCATCTTCGGCGGCGTCCTCGTCCATGTCGAGCATGTAGTGCAGGGTTTCGGTGAGGTTATCGATGGTGGTCATGGTGGGTGTCCTTTCTGGTAGTGGTCTTGGTGCCCGGCGGGGGAGTCGAACCCCTGCTACGACCTTCCGGGCTGCTTCTTAGAGGGGGTTGTTGGCGACTACTCCCCAGAAGTCGGCGTCCTGGTTGAGGCGGAAGCCATTGTCGCCGGCGATGATGAGTTTGTCTGCGATGGTGTCCACGTCATGCTCGTTGGCGTATTCGCCGAGCGGTTCGATGATTTCGCGGAGGACTGCTTCGTTCTTGGTGGTGTAGGTGGTCATTTTTCTTTTCCTTTTCACTGTGACTCTCTGCCTTACACCTATAACTATACACCACCGGGTTGTGGGGTCAACCCGGTTGCGATGTGTTTGTTATCATAACCGGGAGTGGCGGACCTAACGCCGTCGAGTGTCGAAAGCCTGCAAAATCTCGCAATTTTTCAAAACTCTGAATAGGCAAGGATCGACTGCAAACATCGTGCAAACACAGTCGTCATTAGCCCAGGTGAAGGTCCATTACCTTCTCTCTACGGATCAGAAGGTTGGGGGTTCGAATCCCTCCGGGCGCACAAATAGGCAGGTCAGGACGTATTTTTACGTTCTGGCTTTTGTCGTTTTGCAACGTCTTCGCTGGTAGGGCTATTAAAGACTATCACGACGAACGAACAACCAACACACAGCCCGGCGTTGGTTTTCGGGAAGTATTGGGCACGAATTGGGCACGAAATTTGGCAGCACACGCAAGCTTGCCAGTGGAAGAATCCAAGCACGCTACACCGGGCCGGACGGCAACCGGTACAAAGCTCCTTCCACCTTCGCAGATGGGCTAAGCGCGCTGGCGTGGCTTGCCAGCGTTCGCAAGGCCATTGACCTAGGCACCTGGGAACCTCCCACGGTGGAACCTGCTCAGGTAATCCCTACGGTGGGTGAAATGGTGCAGCACTGGTTAGACAGCGTGAAGCTCAGCGTTAGGACTTCTACACACCGCAAGTACGCTGAAATAGTCTCTGGTCGAATCCTGGGCAACGAAAGGCTATGTACTATCCCCGTGGATAAGCTCACCCCGGCAATGGTTGGTGTGTGGTGGCAAGAAACCACGAAGGCCTATCCAGAGTCGCCGTATCGGAATCATGCGGCGTACACGAAACTGCGCACCTGCATCGGTATCGCCGTCGAATACGGCTATATTCAGTCGAACCCTGTCATTGTCCGGGCAGCGTCAAAGCGTCCACAGACGAAGCGCAAGGAACTACCGGCAACCGCTGAGCTGAAGGCAATCCTGGCGCACGTCCCGGCGCGGTACAAACTGGTTACCGTGTTGTGTTTGTTCCATGGCTTGCGCGTTGGTGAAGCTCTGGCAATCAAGACCGGAAACATCACCGTCGAAGGCTCTCAGGTCTTCGTGAAAGTGGAAGGGACGTTAGCCCGCGTGCCTAACGGCGCGGGTGGCATGATGATGGAACTTCACCCGCCAAAGACGATGGCCGGTTATCGAACCGTGCCAATCTTGCCTGAGTTCGTCGGCTACGCTGCTGAGCACCTGCGCAAGTTCCCAACGGCCCCGGATGACTTCGCCACGGTCACCGAAACCGGTAACGCTGTCTTTGATACCTCGTACCGCTCCATCTTCCACCGGGCAAGGAAGCTTGCGGGCGTGGATAAAACTATCACACCCCACTACGGCAGAAACTACCTGATTACCCGGCTCGCTGAAGCCGGTGCAACTCCGAAGGAGATAGGAAGAATCCTAGGCCAGGAAGATACTTCCACCATCGTGGATACTTACATGAAGGTGCGTGAGCACCGGCCTGTAGAACTCATGCTGAAGGTCAATCTGGCTGATTGACATTCTGCGTATGAAGGTTGTCAACCCGGTGGACTGGCAAGTGTCCAGGACACCGGCCTTCGTCTCATGCTCAGGCCGTGGTAGATAATCCACGCTTCGGCCCCTTCGGGCCGCCGCTGTGAGGTGTGCTGAGGGCAGCTCAGGACACCGGAACCACAATAATCAGCCTTCACCTCATGGTTCCGGCTTTGGTGGACACCGCTCAGGCTCCTTCAGGCCTTCGCAGCGGACACCGTGAAGGTGGACGCGGTTATTCCACCCTTCAGGCTCCTTCGGGCCTTCAGGGGACGGGCACCAAGTCCCGGCCCCGCTACGCTCTGCGTGCTCCTATCGGAACCGCCTATGCCGGTTCCTCAATCGCTAGTGTGTCCACCTAACGGCCTTCGCTTAAGGCGTTCAACCAGAACGCCGTTAATCTTCGGCAGCCTAAGGGAGCGTAGCGACAAGAACGAAGTGAAGTGGGGGATATATAAGGGGGGTGCAGATGCAAAATGCAACGCTGTGACCAGCGGAAACACTGAGCATTTGCACCCGTCTGCATCGGCTACGATGCAAAACTAGCCCTTTAGTTTTGGCCCTGGTGAGTACATTCCACCGGCGGCGCTGGACTTCTTCACCAATAATCCGGCCTTAGCAAGATTGGTGAGCTTGTTCCTCATGCCGCCCTCTGTCATGTCGAACTCTGCGCAAATCTCACCGGCAACGCCTGTGTTGGTGGTCTCCGAAGACTCGCAAGCCCGGCGCGCAATCGCCGCGTTGGTGTCCAGGGTTTCGCGGTTCCTGTCCCGGGCCTTCGTGGTTTCGTCGTATTCGTCAACGACGATAACACCAGGGTCAACAATCCAGAACTTGCGTTCAATCCCATCGCCGTAACGTGAGCTGCTTCGTAGAACCTTATGGCTCTGGTCGAACTTGTTGTTTGACGGATTGAACACCTCTACTTCGCAGCGGGTGAACTGGGTTGCTGCTGAGTTGCCCAGCGGGCGGTGAGACTGCTTGCCTTCGTACGTGGCATCAGAACTGTGAGCCACAACCAGCACGGGCAGGTTGAACGGCGCTACCGCTTCCTGCCAGAACCTACGCCACGGTTCACGTTCTTTTTCGTCACCGGCCAACACGCCGGTGGCGTGGTCAATCACGACGTAATCGAAGTTTCCTAGCTGAACAGCCAGGTGTAGCAACCCCCACGGCGTTTCCACATCGGCGTTGGTCAGGAACTCTACGGCGCTATCAGTAACACCTAGATTGACTAACCTGCCTTTGTATTCCGCTTCAGCGGCGGTATCAGCGCAGACAACCAACCCGCGCAACCCCTGCGCCAGCGGGGCAATCCTAAAGAACTCGCGACCGTCCCACAGGCTCGCAATCAGGCTTGCGACCACCATCGACTTGCCCACGCTGGCCTGTCCGTACAGCATGGTGTTGGTTTTGGTGAGTACACCGGGAATCAACCACCTATCTTCGTCGGTGGGTTCTTTTACATCCTCAAGGGGGACGATGCCCAGAATCTCCTTCAGGAACTCATAACTTTGCGCTCTATCACCTGTGAGCGCGGGGGTATCAACCTGTGCTGCCAAACAATTCTCCTTCCTCTGTAGGGCTGTATGCCCCTCTAGCGGTTTGTGGGGTGGTTAAGGCCCACCCCTTCGCCTTTATCGCCTTCTACAGCACCATTAATCTTCGTCAACCGGGACAAACACGGTGATTGGCTCGCTATCGCCTTCGCTCCACTCAGCCCGCGCAGGGATTAGCGGATTACCGTTTTCGTCAACACCTGCCATGCCGTCGGCAATACCTGCGTAGCACATGGCCTGAAGTCCAGTCGGTGTGCGTTTCCACGCTTCCAGCAATGAACCCTCGCGCTTATAGTCCTGATTGACCACAGCGGACATAGGAACCAAATTGTTCTTTGAGTGGCGCGAACGCGGCGAATTTACACCGCGCACGTGGTCAAGGTTGAGGAAGGTCACGCGGTCGTGCGGGTTATCCCATTGCAGTTGCTGGCCTGTGATTAGGCACCTGTCCGGCTCAGCTTTGAACTTCCTTCGAACGGTCTTAATCACGTCCTGGGCGCTGAAGGACTCCACGCGCTTACCGGCCCTTCGCCAATCCTGGCGGGCGTTGTGGATACGGCTTGTGTACGCCCCTACAACGTCCTTCGGCTCCTGTCGTTTGGCCTTGTCCTTCGCACGGCAGCACTCAGCGCACACGCTCTTGTAGCCACCGTAAGCCGCGTAATCAGCGTAGAAACAATCCAGCGGCATCACATCGCCGCAATCCTTGCACTCGCGCTTACCCTGAAGCGCGTAGACCTCGCGCCGGGTGTTGTAATCGTTTACAGAAATAGCAATCCTCCTTAGATTGACTGGGAAAAATGAACGGGTTTGCCTTCTTCGTGAAGGCGGTGTAGCGTAGCGGCTACAGCAAATTGCTAACTCCTTCCTTTGGTGTATCCAGATACAGCGCATTGCAGTGCGCGGCACAAAAAATAGAACAGAACAGCCCAGCGGTTGACTACTCAGTTCTCACACAGCACTCGCGAATCGTGCGCAGCCACCCGGTTGAAGATAGACTTCTTCCAGGGTTCTTTCGCCGTTTTCCGCGCAAAGCTTCATCTTTCCACTTTCGAACAGACGTGTCAAATCCTAGCCTGTTTTTATTCATTTAGTTTTCCAGTAGGCAAATAACCCCGGGAAATGAATCCCATCGACTTCGCAACCCCGGCGCGGGTTTGCGGGCGCTATACGTCCCGGTCCCGGTGTGTACGGGAGGGGTATACCCCTGCCTCTATCGGGTGTGTGCGTTTGAAGCGCGAGAGGCACCCGTAGCTTTACGAACCGCACAAGGGGGACGTGCTGTTAGCGGGGGACGCTAGGGGCGGGGCGGCTCCTTGTCGTTGTTGCCCGTGTCAAAGTGCAAGCCTGTGTGTTGCAATCTCAACTCAGCCACAAACCTGCGGCAAAGCCTGCCTAGTCCAAACCCAGTGTGCGCGCGGTAGTCCCTGCGAGGGTGTCCGATAGGCTATACCCCTGCGGACACCGGGGGCGGTGTACGTATCCCCTGTACGATAGGGTGCTAATCCCTATTTATTGACACTGTGTACGCCGGGTTATAGACTCCAACGTACACCCCGGTACATTCTCACAAAGGACGCTAAGCAAATGTCAGTAATCGGATACCAGCGCGTAAGTTCATACGGACAAAACGAAGAACGCCAATTATCAGATGTAGATGTAGACGAAATGTTTACGGACAAGGCCAGCGGCAAAGACACAAACCGCCCGCAGCTTAGTGCTGCTATCCGCTACGCCCGCAAGGGGGACGTGTTCGTGGTGCACTCTATGGACAGACTCGCACGCAACATCGTTGACCTACGCGGGATAGTGGAAGAACTAAACACCAAAGGCGTTGCCGTCCGCTTTGTCAAAGAAAATCTAGAGTTCACCGGCGAAGACTCGCCAATGTCTAACCTGCTACTGAACATGCTAGGTGCAGTCGCTGAGTTTGAACGCAGCATGATTAAGGAGCGCCAACGTGAGGGTATCGCCATCGCAAAGGTCAAAGGAAAATACAAAGGACGTAAACCATCGCTAACCCCGGGGCAGGTCAATGAAGTTGTAGAGCTTAAAGCCAGCGGCGTATCAATCGCAGAAATTGCCCGTCGTTACGGTGTTTCACGTCCTAGCATCTATCGTGCTTTGGAAAACAACTAAAACGCACCGTGCGCGGGTTGTATTGGGTAATATGAACAGGTCTCTATCGATTAGGTAAAGGAAGTGACATGCTTACTAACGCAGCCGAACTGCTCGCCACGAACCCGGATATGCTTAATCCGGAGGGCGTCAAGTTGATTGCCGGGGTGTTCTTTGGCGGTCTTGCGGCACTCGCTCTCGGTGTTGGTTCCAGTATTGCAGGGCCAACTGCGCTACTGGCATCTTCTATGGCAGACGCATAAGCCTACAAAGCCAGAAACGCCCCGGTACCTTGCAAAAGGGCCGGGGCATTCGTGTTCCTAGACTGCGTAAACCTGTGTCGCTGTGGTTCCGGAAACGCTGGTATTAATCCGCGTCATATCTTGGCTAGCTATCCATTCGGTTACAGACGCCGGTACATGCTTTGGATACGGCAATTCGTAGGAGAGACGAACACCGTTGGCTAGCGTTTCGAGTTTGTAGTTAAACACCGAGGGCAAACCACCTCTCGCGCTCACGGCCAGAAACGAAGTAGTCGTTATCGCCTTCGTCATCGTGCAGCACGAACAGCCCGGCGCGCCGGGCGTATTCCAGCACCGGCACCACCAACGGGTGCCAGTCTTGGAGCACGGCATCATGTGATAGCTGTAGACGTCCCTCCACGTTGTTCACGCTCACCAAGAACGGGATACTAAGCCCATCCAACTTCGTCGCTGTATCCATTACAAGCGCTCCTTATTCGAGTTATTGGGCACGTTTTGGGCACGCGCCCTGTCTGGTATCGTCAACCGCAACCAGAAAAGACGTTGACCAGTGCGTTATCGAAGGAATCCGACTACTTTGTTCGAATCCCTCCGGGCGCACCAAATCTCAGCCGCCTTCGGGCGGCTTTTCTCGTTTTCGACTCCGTGGGTTGGGCAAACCCGGTAGTGTTCTGAAATATGATCAAAGCGATTCTCTCCGCCATCCTGCTATTCATCTCCTCGCTGTTTTCTAACGCGGGCTCCTCGGAGCTGGCGGGGAGCTCGGAGGCGTGGGGGCTAAACGTCGCCCAGCACGGCATCATTACGAACACGCCTGCAGCTTTGGTCGAGGCAAACGATGAGCAGATGGAACATATCACTGCTTTCAGGTGGGAGTCTGCGGCGAGCCCAGAGGATTTCTCCTTGAATTTCCAGGACCAGACGGTGTGGTTGCCCTGTAACGGCGGTGACTTCACCTTGGTTGATGGCGGCGTGGAGCTCAGCATGTTGACGGATAAGGCCTGCCCTAGAGGAAAAGTCGACCTTCCCTTCATCATGTTCCTGTCCGAACCGGCGAAGGTGAAGGTGGACCCCGATGCCTCCGCAACCCCTGAGCGCATTTACCTCGTGCGGGATGGAAAGGCCATTGCGCTTAGCCGCTGAGACGCATATCGCGCAGCGCTGAGTGAAACGCAGAGCTGACAACAAACAGAAATGAGAAGACCGGCCAGAGCCAATGGTTGGTCGGTTGGGAGGGATACAATGATGCCCATGATTCAAGCGATTCTCTCCGCTATCCTGCTTTTCATTTCCTCCCTCTTTTCTTTTGCTGGCTCCTCGGAGCTGCCGGGGAGCTCGGGCATAGCGGAAGTTGGATCCTCGCAGCGCAACATTGTTACTGGCGTGCCCGCAGGCCTAGTCACCGCCAATGCGCAGCAGATGGAGTTCGTGGTGAATTCCGAGTGGGAGTCCGCGCAGCAGCCGGATTCCTTTCGCGTGAACTTTAGGGATCGGGTCGTGCAGTTCTCCTGCGATATCCTCAGTTTCCACTTTGAGAGCAGCGGAGATGGTCAGCTAGAAATCACTCGGGATTTGAGGTTGGACAAAATCTGCTTTGGCTCGCAACCTGACGGGGCCATCATGAAACTTCTTGCAAGTCCAGTAACGGTGATGGTGGACCCCGATGCCTCCGCAACCCCTGAGCGCATTTACTTCGTGCGCGATGGCAAAGCCATCGCCCTTAGCCGCTGAGACGCATATCACGCAGCGCTGAGTGAAATGCAGAGCTGAAAACGCACACAAATAGGAAGACCGGCCAGAGCCATTGGTCGGTCTTTCGACGTTTTCAACTGCAAGGAGATGAATAGGTGTCAGCGCGCGCCCGAATAGTGGGCCTCGATATTGCTCGTTCCTTGGCCATCATCGGGATGATTATTCTGCACATGGCCAATCTGGTCTGGGGCGCCAAAGTGGTGCTCTCTGGGCTGCCGGCGGCGGGCTTTGCCATCATTGCAGGTACCACGATGATGATTCTTGCCCGCGACTACTCGCTGCGGGTCTTCCTCAAGCTGGTCGCCCGCGGCCTGATAGTCATGCTCATCGGCGTGGCGCTGTTGCCCGTCGGCGGTGAGATTCAGGTGGTGCTCGTCGTGATGGGCGCGGCCATGGCTCTTACCGCTTGGGTGCCGCCGCTCGCCACCGTGTGGAAGGTCCTGCTCTTCGCGCTGGCCACCGCGGGCGCCACGGTGCTCTACGCGCCCTATACCCTCCCGCAGGTCTATCCCCTCGTGGCATTCCTGGCGTACATGGTGGCAGGCATGCTGCTTTACGACGTCTACCTCACCCGCCCCACCCGCATCCAAGCCGTTGTGACCGCGGTGGCCGTCGTCGTTGCCGGCATCGGCCTGTGGCAGCGCTTCAACCCGGATATTGCCGGCTGGCTGCGCTTTACCGGACATACGGGTGTGCTTGGTGAAATCCTTCTCTCCGTGGCGGTCACCGCGGTGGTGCTGCACCTGTGCCTGATTATCGGCCGTCAGCTGCCGCGCTTGACCTTCCCCTTCGCGGCATTGGGCTCGATGTCGTTAACCATCTATATCCTGCACATTTTCACCGCACGCTACTGGCAAGCACACGTCTCGCTGCACAACACCATGGCGGCACTAGGCTTTGTGCTCGCGTTCCTTCTGTTGAGCGCGCTGTGGAAGAAGTTCTGTGGAAAGGGTCCGGCCGAGAGGGCCGTGGCTTGGGCAATCAAGGAGGTGGCCGCGTAATGGTGGCACGAAAGATAACTGCTGTTGTGGCCAGCTCTCTGGTCGTGGGGCTAGGCGCTGCGCCGGCCATGGCCTTGGAATTCGCCCAGCCTGCACCCCACTCGGAGGAAAGCGCCGTCGTGGCTGCGCTACGTATGGGCAAGATTGGAAACTTCGGCGATTGCACCGGCACGCTGGTTGCCGAGCAATGGGTACTCACCGCCCGCCACTGCTTGGAGTCCGTCAACAACGAGGGCTCACAAGCTCGCTTTGGCCAGGGCAAGGACACCCGCGTCTATGACGTGGACTCCTGGGCTGTTTCACCGACTATCGACGCCGGCCTCATGCACCTGACCGAGCCCGTCAAGGGCATAAAGTCAGCCAAGCTCGCGGACGCTGTCCCCACCGCCGGCGAGAAAGGCCACTTCTACGGCTGGAGCAGCAGCTCCCGCATGGCCCGCAAGGGCCAACTGCCGATGGCTGAGATGGAAGTAGGCGAACTGCTATCCGGTGGCACCCCGCCGGCCAGCCCAGATGAATCCGGCGAGAAGATGACGCCGGTGGCGCCAGGAGATTCCGGGGCTATGGCGCCTGGCGATATGGCTGTGCCTGCTCCCGGTGGAATGGTCGCTCCCGCCCCTGGTTCGTCCGACGCGCCCCAGGTGATGGAGGGCGGCGACATGCCAGAGATCGCCGCTGGACCCGACGGCGCGGAAAGCATTCCGGCCGGTGAACTCGGGGGAGTGGGCCCGATGATTGCGGCTGCCATCATGGACGTGAAGTCCCTTAATGGTGAGGGCATGCAGGGCGGCGACTCCGGCGGGCCGTTCTTTGTCAACGGCCGCCTCGTGGGCGTGGCCACGGCTGGCACGTCGAACGCGGATCCGGATCTGCCTTCGCCGAGTGCTGCCATCACGTCGGTGGTTGAGGTCCGCGACTGGATCGAGGACGTCACGAGCGGCCGCGACACCGACGGCGTCCACAACGCCGATAACTCCCCGGCGCCTCCGGCAACGATGCAGGTCAGTGCGCCCGTGGCTCTGACCGCCGGCGTGACTGGGGTAGTGGGCCTGATCGTGCTGGCCATCGCCTCGCGTTTACTTCGCCGAAAGTCTGGTGCTGAGCGGGGTAGCAACTAGGCTGTTTCTCCATGAAGGAGAAACTCGTTCCGTGTCTGATTGCCGGTGCCATCTTTGGTGTGGTGCTGTGGCTGGCCTCCGGCATGCTGTGGCTACTGCCGGTAGGCCTAGCAGCCGGCCTTGCCGGATACCCGCTGCTTGGCATCACGCGTGATGAGTCCCAAGCCCGCAAACGTCGCGACGACACCTTCCGCGACTAAGCTCCCCACGCCACCGCACTACGCCGCTTCACAGCCCGCCGCCGCCGCGCACGCTCCTCCACGGTCGGTCGCTAGATGGCACCCCACAAACCGTCACCAAATGGTGTCCCAGAAAAGGCATCCGCTAGAAGGCATCTTTGGGGCCAAAAACGCCATCTGCACGATCTAAAAGGCGTTTTCAGGCGAGAAAACGCCTCTTGACAGACGCCTTCTGACAGATGCCGTTTGCAAGATGCCTTTTGCTGACTGCTGCTGCCCACTGGCCAGCACTCCTACAAAAGGCTCCACTCAGAAGTCTCCAGTCAAAAGGTTCCTCTGGGGG
>NZ_KV817274.1:63125-130385 GCF_001814605.1 Corynebacterium sp. HMSC074C01
AGAAGTCTCCAGTCAAAAGGTTCCTCTGGGGGCAGGTAAACCATCTTTAACCAGGTAGAAGGTTCGTTTGGGGGCAAACAAACCTTTTGACTGGAACCAGGTGAGGGGAAGCCGGTGAGAAACTACCGGTCAAGGGCAGAAGGTCAGGGCTGGAAGCTCGCCAACGGGTTAGAAAATCTCGATGCGCCCGCCCAAAGACTCCGTCTGGCGCAGCTGCGCCACCCAATTCGGCGCGCCCGGGTGCAAACGCAGAACCGGGCGGGACGAGATCTTCACCGGGGAGACCGATTCCTTACGAGCACCGGATCGGGCTTCGATGCGGGTGCGGGCGCGGAAGCCAGCGTCGGCAAGCGCGGCGATGGAAGGCTGCTCCGAGGCCAGCGAGTCGCGCGCATCCTGCAGCAACTCGAGGGCCTCGTCGAGGGCCTGGACCAGCGCCGTCGAGTTGGTCTCGCACATCTGGCGCACCAGGTCCGGGCGAGTACCCGCCACGCGCGTGCCGTCCTTGAAGGAGCCAGCCGCCAGGGACTGCGCCAGGATGCCGCCATTATCGCCGACCACCGCGAGGGTCTCCGCCAGCACGTGCGGCAGATGCGAAATGCGGGCAACCGCGGCATCGTGGTTAGCCACGCGCACCGGAACCGCCTCCGCGTGAACCATCTGGGTCATGCGGACCACGTCGGCAAAAATGTTCTCCCACTCGGCGGGGATGCGCTCGCCGCGCGCGTCGCACTCGGCGGCATAGTCATAGGTGATAACCCAGGCAGCGCGGTTGAACAGCCCGGTGTGGGAATTCTCCCAGCCGGATTTGGAGGTGCCGGCCATGGGGTGGCCGCCCACGTAGCGCGATTCCATGTTGCGCTCCACGATGAGCTGGCGCACCTCGGTCTTGACCGAGACGACATCGGTCAGCCCACAGCTCGGGGCGTGTTCCTGGATGGAGTCGAGGACCGAGGCAACCGCATCCATGGGCACCGCGACGACGATAAGCGCGTTGTCCTCCTCGGCGCGCCGCAGGATGGCCGGCAGATCATCGGTGACGTCGTAGCCCTGCTTAATGGCCGTTCGGGCACCAGAAGTGGAGTGGTTATAGCCGTACACGGAATGGTGTGCAGCAGCTAGGTCACGCAGGAGGGAACCTCCAATGAGACCGAGGCCGATAATGCAGACGGGGCGTTGAACATCTTGAGAACTCACGGTGACAATTGTGGCACAACCCGACTAATCTGACGAGGTATGAGCCACGACGATCTGTCCTTTGCCATCACCGTTGCCAGTGCCGAAGGCGGCTGGGTGATTCGCCCTTTCAAGGATGACTTCACCGACGTCAACACCTCCATCAAAGCGGTGCGCAACCTGCGTTCCGAGGGGGCGGCATTCGCGCTGCTGTGCGTGGAGGATGACTATTTCGTCGTCGTGCGCCCGGTGCCGGGGGATGTGCGCATGCTGCTTTCCGACGCCACCTACGCCTCCGAGGACGACTTCGCCGCGGATTTCCTGGACCTGCGCGATCTCGAGATCCCGGATTTAGACGAAGACGAGTGGGAGGACGCCGACCCGTACGGTGACGGCGATTTCGATATCTTCGCTGACCTCGGCCTCGATGAGAACCAGCTGGGCTACATCATCGATAACGAAGAGGACTGGCCTTCCGACATGCTCCTGCGCATCGCCGGCGAGCTGGGCTTTGGCGATGAGCTGGAGGATTTCATTGACGGCCTCGACTCGGATGACTCTTAAACCAGCGGAGGGGCTGGTGCGCGCGAAGGCCCGTATGCGCCGCGCCCTGGAGGTCGCGCGCACGACGCCGGCGGGGGATATCCCGGTGGGTGCCGTGCTTTACGACGCCTCCGGCAACGAACTCGCCACCGGCGTTAACCGCCGCGAGCAGCTGAATGACCCAACAGCACACGCAGAGGTGGAAGCCATCCGCCAGGCGGTGCGCGTGCACGGCGATGGCTGGCGGCTGGAGGGCTGCGAGCTGGTTGTCACCTTGGAGCCCTGCGCGATGTGCGCTGGCGCGATTCAGGCGTCCCGGGTGTCTTCGGTGGTCTTCGGTGCCTTTGAGCCGAAGACGGGGGCGTGCGGCTCGCTGGTGGAGGTATTGCGCGCCCCCGGTGCCCTCCACGTTCCCGAGGTACGCGGCGGTGTACTGGAGGAAGAATGCGCGGAGCTGCTCACGGGCTTCTTCGGGGGTCTTCGTAGCAGCGGCGTTTAGCCCCTGAACTGGTTAATGGCCCCGGAGCCGCCTTGCAATTTAGGTGTAGGCTGGGTGGTCCACGTGAGAGAAGTAGAGAGTAAGGAGAACACCATGGGTGATTTCGAGAACAAGAAGGACGAGTTCGTCGGCAAGGCTAAGGAAGCTGCTGGCAACGTAAGCGACAACGAGAAGTTGGAAAACGAAGGCAAGGCTGAGCAGGTCACCTCTGAGGCCAAGCAGAAGGCTTCCGATGCCGTTGAGGGCGTCAAGGATAAGGCCAACGAGGTCATCGGTAACCTCAAGGACTAATTCCTAGCCTCAAATAGCTGAATCGCTGTCCGCGCCGCGTGGTATGGGCAGCGATTTTGTCGCTCGGGGTTACTCGACGTAATCTGGAACGCGGTGGCGTGTCCGAGCGGCCGAAGGTGATCGCCTCGAAAGCGATTGTTGGGTAACCCCCAACCGCGGGTTCAAATCCCGCCGCCACCGCCAGATCCGGCACTCCAGTTCTTAGCTCTGGAGTGCCGGACTTTTTATTTTTTAGAAGCCGGCCCGCCCTCTATCAACATCTTTTTGGAAATCCAGCGCGGCTTGGCGTGCCTCGGGGTCGTGGTCTTCCGTGCGTTTGTGAATCCGTCGGTTCATCATGCCTGCTGGGATGGCAATGAGAAGGATGGCCGCGACGGCAATGATGATGAAAGTAGACATAGCGAGTCTCCTAGGGTATTTCAGTAATTCTGCATTGTAACGCAGGTCACGCTCTGGAGGGTTGGTTGAACTCTTACGAGACCGTTAGGGCTTCACAGCCCAACTGGTTAAACTGGTGCACATTCGTGTCCACCACCAAAGCTTCCGCGAGCAACAATCGCGCATGTGAAGGGGAATTTCCGTGGCAAAGCTGCTCTACCACCTAGGCCGCTGGTCTTACATCAACCGATGGAAGGTCATCATCGCCTGGATCTTCATTGTGGCGGCCGCGGGCGGAGCGACCTTGAGCTTGATGAAGCCGATGACCACGGAGTACTCCATCAGCGGCACGCCCGCTATTGACGCCACCCGCCGCGCGGTGGAGCTCTTCCCGGAGAACGGTAACCCGGCCAATGCGCCGTCGGTCAACCTCGTCTTCAAGGCCCCAGAAGGGCAGAAGCTCAGCGATCCGCAGAACAAAGAAGCTGTCGAGGATGTGGTGCACCACATTGCTGAAGGCCTTGATATCCCAGAGGGCAGCCAGCAGCGTTGGGGTAACCCGCTCGACGTATCGCCAGCACTTCAGCAGCAGGTCATTGAGCAGTTCACTTCCATGGGCTTGCCGGAGGAGACCGCGCGGGCGGATGCCGACAACCTAGCCATGGTCAATGCTGATGAGACCATCGCCTACACCACCTTCGACTTTGATGCGGAAAGCCCCTACTCGGTAGAGCCTGCGGATAAAGACGTGGTCCATGAAGCCATGGATATTGGCCGTGCGGCGGGTCTGGAAGTAGAGGCCGGCGGCGCGGGCTTCGGTGATGAAATCCAGGTCAACTCGATTTCTGAGGTCATTGGCCTAGCTGTGGCGTTTATCGTCCTCATTATTACCTTCGGTTCCTTGGCCTCCGCGGGCATGCCGCTTATCTCCGCGGTCGTGGGCGTGGGCCTGGGAGCGATGGGTGTCATGATTGCGACCCACTGGATGGAGCTCAACAACCTCACTCCGGTGCTGGCCGTCATGATTGGCCTGGCCGTGGGCATCGACTATGCGCTGTTCATCATGTCGCGCTACCGGCAGGAGCGCTCCCGCATGGACGGGCCGGATGCCGCCGGCATGGCCGTCGGTACAGCGGGTTCCTCGGTGGTCTTTGCCGGCGCGACGGTCTTCATCGCGCTCTTCGCTCTGCTCGTGGCGCGCATCAGCTTCCTCACCGCCATGGGCCTGGCCGCTGCGGGCACGGTCTTCATGGCTGTGCTTGTGGCGCTGACCTTGGTGCCCGCGATGCTGGGCCTGCTCGGTGATAAGGCCTTCGCCGGGCGCATCCCCGGCGTTGCCGGCAACCCCACGAAGCGCCGCCCGCGCCGCACGAAGCCAACGATGGGTAACCGTTGGGTGCGCGCGGTGCAGCGCGCCCCGGGCATCGTCATGGCCTTGGTGGTGCTTGGCCTCGGAGCTTTGACGGCCCCGGTTCTGCACATGGAGCTGGCCCTGCCAGCGGATACCACCTCCAACCCGGATACCACCCAGCGCAAGGCGGCGGACCTCCTGTCCGAAGGCTTTGGCCCCGGCATCAACGGCCCCTTCCTGGTGATCGTGGATGGCGCCAATGCCAACCCGGAATCCGCGGCGCTACAGCCCTATATCCAGGGCCAAGAAGGTGAGGAAGATGAGCAGAAGAAGGCCGCACTTTCCTCCTTCATCTATTCCGTGCAGCGCCTCAACCAGGTGGGCGGGGTCAAGCACGCCCAGCTCGTCGGCGTGAGCCAGGATATGAAGTCCGCGCAGATCATGGTCAGCCCCACCACAGCGCCTACGGATGAGGCCACGGTTGGCACCGCCGCCGCCCTGCGTACTGCCGGTGCGGAGCTGGAGGATGCCACCGGTGCCGAGATCGGCATGACGGGCCTGACCGCGGTGCAGCTCGACATCACCGAGCGCCTCGAGGAAGCCATGGGGCCGTACCTCGCCATTGTGGTGGGCCTGGCCATCTTCCTGCTGCTGGCAGTGTTCCGCTCCATCTTGGTGCCGTTGGTCGCGGGCCTGGGCTTCCTGCTTTCCGTCGGCGGAGCCTTCGGCCTGACCGTTTTGGTGTGGCAAGACGGCCTCACCGGCTTGGTGCCAGCACCCGGCCCGCTGATTTCTTTCATGCCCATCTTCCTCATCGGCGTGACCTTCGGCCTGGCCATGGACTATCAGGTCTTCCTGGTCACCCGCATGCGCGAGCACTTCTCCCGTTACCCGCAGGGCAGCGGCGGGAAGTACAGCAAGTACAACGCCAACGACGAGGCCACCATCGCCGGCTTTACCGCCGGTGCCCGCGTGGTCACCGCCGCAGCCATCATCATGATTTCCGTCTTTGTGGCGTTCATCAGCCAGCCCCTGCCCTTCATCCAGATCTTCGGCTTCGCGCTGGCGGCGGGCGTGCTTTTCGACGCATTCTTAGTCCGCATGTCGCTTGTCCCCGCCACCATGTTCCTCATGGGGCACACCACCTGGTGGATGCCGAAGTGGCTGGACAAGCTGATCCCGCAGCTGGACATCGAGGGCACCGCACTCGAGGAAGAATGGGAGCGCAAACACGCGGCAGTATCCCGTGAAGCAGAGGATAAGGCAGCGCAGCCCGTAGAATAGTTCCCTATGACTCACCCTAAGCCGCAGCTTGAGACCGACCTTTCCTTCGACGTGAAGAAGGAGCTGGACTTAAGCGGTCCAGCACAACCGGGGAAGCACGGCCGCACCGGTGTTATCCATACCCCGCACGGTGATATTCAGACCCCGGCCTTCATCCCGGTGGCCACCAAGGCCACGGTGAAGACGCTGACCCCGGAGCAGATTCGCTTGACCGGCGCGCAGGCCATCCTGTCCAACGCCTACCACCTCTACCTGCAGCCGGGCCACGACATCGTGGACGAGGCTGGTGGCGTGGCTACCTTCGAGAATTGGCATGGGCCGACGTACACCGACTCGGGCGGATTCCAGGTCATGTCCCTCGGCGTGGGTTTTAAGAAGGTCCTCGCCATGGATGTGGCGGACCTGACGGACTCCGACATCCGCGCGGCCAAGAAGGAACGCATGGCGCAGGTGGATGAGGATGGCGTGGATTTTAAGTCCGTCATCGACGGCTCCACGCACCGCTTCACTCCAGAGGTCTCCATGCAGATCCAGCATGGTCTGGGCGCGGACATCATGTTTGCCTTCGATGAGCTCACCACGCTGGTGGATACCCGTACCTACCAGGAGGAATCTGTGGAGCGCACGCGCCGCTGGGCGCAGCGCTGCCTGGATGAGCACGATCGCCTGACGCTTGCCCGCGGCCCGCAGAAGCCGCGCCAGTCCCTGTGGGGCGTGGTACAGGGCGCGCAATACGAGGACCTGCGCCGTCAGGCCGCTCGCGGGCTGGTGGAGCTTTCCGATCGCGCCGAGGCGAATGGTCGTCGCGGCTTCGGTGGCTTCGGCATCGGTGGCGCTTTAGAGAAGGAGAACCTGGGCACGATTGTGGGCTGGGTGTGCGATGAGTTGCCCGTCGATAAGCCCCGGCACCTGCTGGGTATCTCTGAACCGGATGACATCTTTACCGCCGTTGAGGCTGGTGCCGATACTTTCGACTGCGTGGCGCCGACCCGCCTGGCGCGCCGTGGTGGCGTCTACACCCTGGACGGACGCCTCAACCTCACTAATGCGCGCTTCAAGCGCGACTTTGCTGGCGTGGACGAGGAATTCGGCGGTTACGTCTCGGAGAACTACTCCCGCGCCTACATCCACCACTTGCTCAAAGCCAAGGAATTCCTGGCGGGAACGCTGTGCACCATCCACAACTTAGAGTTCATGATTCGGCTGGTGGATAACATCCGGGAGTCCATCGACGGCGGCTATTACGAGGCGTATCGCGATGAATTCCTGGGGCGCTATTACGCCAAGTGACCGGTGACGATGACGTTGTACTCCAAGTCTGTTGCGCCGTCTACCGCACAGGCGATGAGTACGATGCGCCCGGGAACCTCGGTATTCATCAGGTCGGCGTCGCTGCCGAGTTGCTCCTTGTCCACGAGGAAGGCGTTATCCACGATCCACTCGCGCCCGGCACTATCGGCAGAGGTCATGCGGATGTGGGAGCCGTTGAGGATGGGCGTCGCAAAGCGCTGCACCTGCGCCCCGTCGAGGCCCTCCACGGTGGTGGGGTTGCTCAGATCGACGTTGGCGGTGACCACCTCGGAGAAGGGGTTGAACACCAGTTTCTGTTGGCCCCAGGCATGTCCCAATACGTAGGTGGTGCCCTGCTCCGCCGTGGCGGGTGACTCACCCCAGTCTTGCACCCAGCGCACCATGGTCTCTTGTGGCCCGGCGGGGTTGAGGGGCACGACGAAGGGCATCGAATCATAGGTCGCGCCCGTGATGGTGGCTGGGCCGTCCATCTCAAACGTACCGGTCAGGGCGGGTGCTGGGCCTTGGTTGAGCGGGGGAGGGGTGGGCGCTGCGCTTGACGACGCCTCACTGCTCACCGTCGTCGTTTCCGGTGCCGCGTGGCTCGTCGTTTCGGGCGACGACTCTTCTTCCGTGCCCGAACACGCCACAAGATTGAAGGCTGTGGCCAGGCCAAGGATGGGGAGGAGGGAAGTTCGTAGATGCTTATGCATCGTCGATGTCCTTTAAGACCTCATCAAGATTAAACCGCTCGCCGGAATCCTCTGCAGCCATTTATTCTCCTTTGCTCCTGTGAATGCATCGTATTACGCATGATGGATGAAGGGAAGAGAGAAGTAGACCCCCTCAGCACAGTGCGTGCCAAGGGGGAATTCGGGACGGGTCGCTGCTACTTAGACGGCGCTGCCGTAGAGGTTTCGGCCTCGTCGATAGGCACGTAGTCCTCGCGGCGCTTGACCCAGGAGATAACCAGGGTGGTCAGCGGAAGCATGATGACCTCGCAGGCGGTCTTCCAGAGGAAGCCCACGATGACGTAGTTCAGGAAGCCACTGAAGGAGTCGATGCCGATGACGGGTGCTGCGATGGCGCAGAACAGCAGGGTATCGCCGAATTCGCCGACGACAGTGGATGTAACAAGGCGGGCGATGAGGCCCTTCTCACCGCTGCGAGCCTTCATCTTCACCAAGGTGAAGGAGTTGAGCAGCTGGCCTACGACGTAGCCGACGAGGGAAGCCAGCAGGATCTGCGGAACGAGGCCAAGAGTTGCTTCGAAAGCTTCCTGGCCTTCGTAGAAATCAGCCGCGGGCAGCCAGATTGCAATATAAAAGGAAACTGCGGCCAGAAGCGCCATGGCAAAACCGATATAAACGGCGCGGCGGGTGGACTTGAAGCCATAGCACTCGGAGAGAACATCGCCCACGATGTAGGCGATGGGGAAGAGGAAGAAGGCGCCATCGGTGATGAGCGGGCCGAGCTGGACGCCCTTCGTGGCGTTGATGTTCGAGATGAGGAAGGTAACGACGAACACCGCGACCAGCCACGGGTACAAAGTGGAATGTACCGGGATGAATCGGATGCTCTCGCCACCGTTTGTGGTGGTTGCGGTTGCCGATTGAGTTGTCATGGAACAGCATTTTTCCACGAAACTGGGGGAAGTAGAAATGGGGAGTTTGATTCTCCTTCAATGGGGAGTGCTCCCTCACCCAGCTGTTTCCTGAGAACCTGCAGTGGAACTGGCTGTTTCGGGGGTGTGCTCTCGGCGATGAGCCCATAAAGATCTACGAAGTGGGCAGAAAAAACGCCTCTGGTATGGCATTCTTTTGCTTGCAACGTTTTCGTATTCCCTGAACGTTTCCTGTCTATTGTGTGCGTGGTGCGCGCTCGAAGAGATTCGGGCGCGTTCGAATTTCGAAGCCAGAGAAAGACACGTCATGTCAGGGGGTGCGGCTACCTTGGTTTCTAATCCTTAGAGCTTTCCGGCGGATCTTCTACCTTCTGCGTCGCTAGATGGGGGAGGCACCAGGTTCGCCGGTGGCCCAACTTTGTTTAAGGGAAGGTCATCGATATGACGTTTGGTTCCCCAGGATCGTCGCCGCAGTTTGGCGGGCGCCCGCCGCAAGGAGCTAATCAGCCAGGTGCAGGTTCCGGGTTCGGCGCGCCCGGTGGGTCTGGGGGCCCTGGTGGCTTTGGTGCCCCGAATCCGGCGCAGAACCCTTCCTCCGGTCCTGATTTTGGTCAAGGCTCCGGTTTCGGCTCTGCCCAGGGAAGCCCTGCAGGTACTAACCCTAGTTCAGGGGCAGGCGGCTCTTTCGGCGCGCCGGGCTCGTCTGACGGTTTCGGTGAATCCTCGCCCGCGCCAGATTATCGCCGTCAGGTGGCAGCACCGACGAGCCCAACGAAGGGGCCGTGGCCGCTGCTCATTGCCGCTGGCGTTTCTGCAGTTATCGCGCTGATCCTGTTGGTGATTGCGCCGCTCGTCGCTTCACCGACGCAGACTCTGTTCTTTGTTCTGGCTATCGGCGGATGGCTTCTTGCCGGAATCGTGTCCTTTATCCTCTTGGGCCTTTACACGCTGAAGAATACGCAGCGCCAAGCCGAGACCTTTTATGTTGAGGACACCACGCAAACCTTGCTCTACCGCATCATCATGGGCGGAAGTTTTGTTCTTGTCATTGTTGCTGCGGTGGAAATCGCCTTCTACGTAGGAAAGGCGGTTGGCGCCTAATGAAGAAGTTCACTCGAGTTCTTGCCCTATCCGCGGCGATGACAATCGCTGGCTTCGGTGGCAGCCTGGGAGCGGTAGCCCAGGACGCTCCGCCGCCACCTCCTGAAGCTCCTGAAGCCCCAGAAGCTCAGCCGGAGGAACGCCCTGAGGGAATCGGTTCCGAATCCTCGCTCTCAGAGGTATCGCAAAAGAACTTGTCCGATTTCGGCTCCTGTATTGCCAGCGAGAAATCTGCAGACCTGCTTTTCGTTCTTGACCAATCAGCGTCTTTGGTGGGATATGAGGGCTCGCAGCCGACAGATGCCGATGCCTTCCGCGTTGATGCCACGGCGGACATCGTAAAGCAGCTGGCCAACCTCGGTGAAGACAATGGCGCAGACATCAACGTGAAACTCGCTGGCTTCGGCTCTGACTACTACAGCGATCCGGCCGAGTACGGCGGATGGACCAACGTCTCCGGTAACGGCGATGCCCTGCAGGGTGAATTGGATAAATTCCGCAAGGAGGACCGCGTTGCGGACCTCGAAACCAACTACGGCGCGGCCTACAAAGGCGCGTTGAAGGAACTGGCTTCTCACCAAGGCAGTAGCTGCCGCGGCATCGTGTTCTTTACCGATGGCAAGTACTACACCGATGCCGAGGCCAACGATCTCCAGGGTGCGCAGGACAAGTTGTGTGAGGTCAATTCCTCTGTCACCGCGTTCCGCAACTCCAATATTCGCCTCTTCAACGTGGGCCTCGTTCCGGCTGCGGAAGCCCAAGATCAGGTTCGCCAGCTCACCCGCATGGCGGAGGGCGAAGACTGCGGCCAGGGTGCCCCGAACGGTGCATTCTTTGACGCGGGTGAGGACCCAGCAGCGCTGTTTGCAGCCTTCCGTAACCTCATCCCCACCTCAGGTGGTGTGACCAAGGACGGCAACTTCAAGGACCAGTTTGATTTCGTCCTCGATAACTCCGTGTCCCCTGTGCGCTTGTCGGCGGTGCCGAAGAATTCGGTGGATGAAGGCGAGCTCATCCCAACGTTGACTGGTCCCGATGGCGAAACCGTGGAGCTCAAGCCGGATACCGCCAGCGTCGCCGGCGCGAAGGTTTCCGTAACGGAGAACAACAAGCTGCCGGGCATGGTTGATATCGCGATGGAAAAGGAGGGCGACGCCTGGGAAGGTGCCTGGACCTTTGGCTACAAGGTGGCTGAAGGCACGGAAGGTGAGTACCTCGCATCCGTCGTCATGGTGCCGGGCCTTAACCTGAACCTCAAGACCGAAGACGGGGCCAAGGTAGAAGGCGGCATCAACTCGGACAAGATCCTGAAGGGACAGCTGGTCGATGGCAAAGGCGAACCCCGTGCGCTAGAGGGCGAGGGCACCCTCTACGCGGAGTTCGTACCAGAGGATGGTGCCCCGGTCACCCTCGTAGAGAATGCACCAATCACCGATGGGCAGCAGGTAGATATTCCGCTGGACAAGGTGGAAAACGCGGCATCCGGTCAGTTGCGCACCCGCGTGGAGATCACGACTAAAGAAACCGGTCAGCGCCCGGGCTCTAAGCTTGACCCCATCAACGCGGAAACGCCGCTGACCGTTACCCCGGTCAATATGCCGACGGTGGGCTCGGCACAGACAATCACGATGACGGAGAAAGAGATTACCGTCGACGTTCCCGTGACCGGCCCCGGCAAGGCGTGGGTAGCGGATCAGACCATGGATTCTGATGGTGGAATGCTTCCCGCGGGAGTTCCTTCCGTTGCAGTGAGTTCCAAGCACAACTCGGAAGATTCCGCACTCGAGCTCTCCAAGGATGAGAAGGCAACCATCCCGGTGACTCTCAGCGTGGAAGAGATGGCGGATGGACCACTGCGCGTGGAGCCGTTCATTAACCTGCAGTCTGCTGAGGACAACCAGCAGATGGAGCTGCCGCTGACGCTGCAGGGCTCCATGACCGCACCATTGAGCAAGTCTGCTTTCGGCCTCTCCTTTGTCCTGGCGGTACTGCTAGCACTGCTGATTCCGCTGGCCATTCTGTACTTCATGAAGTGGTTTAGCGGCCGCATTCCGGAAAAGCCCCGCATGTTTGCGAAGACCATCCCGGTACGCCGTGATGGTGCGGACCTCGTGCGTACCGATACCGGCCGCCCGTTTTCGGTGTCCAAGGATGAGTTCCAAGGTGCCGTTCCGGTGGAAGCCTCTGCACGTTCTGCCCGCTTGGGCAGCAATGACGCGAAGGTAAAGATGGGGCTGAGCCCCTTCACCGCCGCCCACGTGGAGGTCCAGCGCGATGGCACTATCTCCGGCAAGGGCAAGAAGTCAGGTTACCGGGCAGTGTTGCCGCTTGCGGTGCAGAATACGTGGTTCTTCATCGGCAACAAGAAGGACCGCGATTCCGGCGAGATTGTCATGACCATCGATACGTTGGCACAGGCTAGCGCGTGCGACGAGATGTCGAAGGAAATCAGCCGCCAGGCCCTGCAACTCTTTGACCAAGTCGAATTCCCAGCCGAAAAGGCTGAGAAGGCCCAGACGCCGCCGCAGGTAGGCCAGCCGGGGCAGCCGGTCCCGCAGAACCAGCCTGGCTCCCAGCCGCCGAGCGGTCCGCCGCCGCAACGCGCCCCGCAGCAGGGTGCTCCGCAACCTGGGGCTCCCCGCCCTGGTGGGCAGCAACAGGCGCCGCAACCTGGTGGTTTCGGCCAGTCCCAGCCTTCGGGCCCATCACCGCAGAGCCAGCCAGGTCGTGCTGAAGAGCCGGGGCGCCCCGGCTTCGGCGGAGCACCACACTTTGGTGGTGGATCTGGTTTCGGCGGCGGCCCGAGCTTTGGCCAACCGGGCCAGCAGCGCCCAGACAATCCTGGTAACCCTGGTAATAACGGCGGCTGGCCCCCAGCCCCGGGATTCGGCTCCCAGGGCTAAGCCGGTTGAGCAGCACACAACAGCCATAAACAGCACAGAAGCGAACCTCCCCTTCGAAAGGTAGTTAAAGATGAAGAAGTTCCTCGTCGTCGGTTGCGGTGGCTCCGGCGCCAAGACGCTGGCGTTCATGATGGACCAGCTCAAGGCCGAGCTGCGAAGCATTGACCCGGATATGACCGAGTTGCCCAAGGCCTGGCAGTTCGTCAACATCGATGTGCCGCTCGAAGAGGAAGCGGGCCCGCAGAAGCTGCCGAATGTTACCCAGAACGGCGGCCACTACGTAGGCATTGGTGCCCGCCAGAACTACAACACCTTCGATGAGGGCGTGTCCAGCATCCTGGGCCGTGCCGGCAAGCTCGGTGAGATCGCAACGTGGGCCACCCGCAACCCCTCCACCAACGACGTGAAACTGGCTGACGGCGCCGGCCAGTACCGCGCAATTGGCCGCATGCTGACCCTTCCGAATCTCAAGAAGATCCGCCAGTCGCTCAAGGAAGCGGTGGATGAGATGTTCACGCAGGAGGCAATCCAGGAGCTCAACCGCCTCAACTACAAGCAGACCAAGTTGGACACCGATACCGGTGATTCCCAGCCGGTTGTTCTCGTTGTCTCATCTATGGCGGGTGGCGCGGGTGCCTCGATGTTCTTGGATGTGTGCCGTGTGCTCACCACTATTCCGAACGTGAACCCGCAGGGCACCCTCATCTTCATGTACACCCCGGAAATCTTCGCCGATAACAAGGCGGATGACATGGCCGGCGCGTGGCCGAACTCGCTGGCTATGTTCGGTGAGGTCGTCGCCGCGCAGATGGGCAACGCCTATGAGCATGACCGCGCTATCTTCGAGGCCTTCGACATGGGCACCCCGCCGGAGGGGCAAACCTTCGGCCGTATTTTCCCCATCGGTTCCAAGATGGGTACTACCAGCGCTCGCTTCGGCGATGGTTCCGCCATGTCCATCTACCGCGGCCTGGGCCGTGCGTTGGCGGGGCTGATGGCTTCCACCAAGGCCAGCGATAACCTCGTGTCCTACGCGCTGACTAACACCCCGGCCGGTGACGGCGGCCGCCGCTTCTTCGGCTGGGATCGCCCAGACGGCACGCCGTGGGGCCGTCTACCGTGGGGCTCGCTGGGCTATGCCCAGGTTTCGATGGGCCGCGACCGTTTTGCCGAATACTCGTCCCAGCGCCTTGCCCGCAGCGCCTTCGAGCGCCTCTTCAACGGGCACCTCGACCCGCAGAACCCCGAGGCCGGTGAGATGCAGATTGCTAAGAAGCTAGAGGAGCGTCTGCCCAACGCCTTTAGCTCTATGACTCTTGATCCTTCCTGGGCGCAGGGCGGACAAATCGATAGCGGCAGCGTCTGGAACTGGCTCAACAGCGTGTTCGGCGGTCAGGCCCAGCAGGCTGCGGACAGCGCTGCGAAGCACCTGCAGAGCTTTATTCCGGTGGGCCAGGGTCGCAACGTCAACGAATGGCGTGAAGAGTTTGAGGGCAACATGGCAGATCCTCGCAATGAGCAGGCCATCGCATCGGTTCTGAACAATGCCGCCTATGACATTGTTTACCGCTACGCCAACTTCTTCAGCGATGGTGTCCTCGCCACCGTGGAGTCGGAGCTGGCTGCGGTGGGTGTGCCCTATGTGCGCGAGATGCTCTCCAAGATCACGGATGTGCTCACCAACTCCGACCGCCTCCTGCCGCGCCTGTCTGAGTACTCCGGCTACTACCAAAACACCCGCGTGCTGGCGAAGCCGGAAGGCGCGGATCCTATTCTTAGCCCGCTGACCGGCAAGGGCCAGATGACGGACCCGACTCCTACGGTTAACGCTCTGATGGGCCTGTACTTCAACCAGTTCTACAGCTACGCCCTCATGGCCATTGCTCACCTGCTTAAGGATGTCCTGCAGGACTACGCCGATGAGAACCTCTTCCACCTCAAGCGTGAGTTGGGGGATGCCCACGCGGTGCTGGAGAAGGCCGTGTCGAAGCGCCCGGAGACCAACAAGTTGGCTGACGTCCGCACCGACGAAGTCAACTCGTGGCCGACGGAGCTCGATGAGGTCGTGGAAACCCGTTTCAAGGGTGCCGAGAACGAGATTATGCTGACGGACGTCAATACCTTCATCTCGGATTACCGTGACCAGATGCTGCGTACCATCCAGGGCCAGCAGTCCACCTCGGATGTCACCAACTACGAGCAGGCTTATCCCTTTGCGGTGCGTGCGGTCATCCGCGGTGAATGGGAATCGCTCGATGCGGCCCAGGCACCGAATGACACCCTAGCCCCGCAGAAGCGCACCAACGATGACTACTCCAACCGGGCTGGTTGGGTATCCAAGTACCTCTCGCGCCATCCGCAAACTGGTGAATCCCGCGAATCCCAGCGCGCGCACTACCATGCCAAGATCCGCCCGACTGATCTTCTGGAGCGTTCGCGCCAGTGGATTAACCGCCGTGACTATGAGTTCCAAAAGTTCAACTCGGTGGATCTGCGCCGCTACCTCACTCTTACCCCGGACATCAACGAGGTCGAGCACGCAGAGCGCCAGCGCCGCTTCATCGAGGCTTTCCAGCTGGCCCTGAGCTATGCCCGCCCGTTGGCCGCTGTTAACGATGACATGGTGCAGCGCATTCACGGCAAGTCCGTGCAGTACACCTACTCCTTCTCCGATATCCCGTTTGCGGAGCTCGGCTCTGCAGAAACTGGCATTGCCTCCCAGCTGGAGTCGGTGCTCAGCCGCCCGGAGATTGACGGACCTTCCACGGTGGCGCTGCGCAACTCGCTGAACATGTCGGACCATGTCCAGCACATCGAGATCTTCGGTTCCTACCCCAACTACTCGCCGATCGTCTTCTCTTCGATGTTCAATTACATCGCCAAAGACATCGAGAAGCAGGACAATTTCGACGGTTCCTGGTGGTCGGAACGCCGCACCCGCCCGCTGCCGGCAGCCCTGCCGTTGACGAAGACGGAGCGTCAAGCCATGGTGGCAGGCTGGATCATCGGACGCATCACCGGCCGCGTCTACATTTCCAACGCCGATGCAGCCAATGCAGCAGCCCACATTTTTGATGACACGGATGGTGGCGTGAATGGCTGGGTTGATTTCCCGGATCCGCTGCTTATCTCGCCGCGCCGCATGATCAAGAAGTCCGATTGGATGCCTTCGGTTCTGGAGTCCATCTTCATCGCCTACGCGAAGGTGCAGGAAACCGGGCGCTACGGATTCGCTTCCTCGCTCTACCCGTACCAGCTGTTGCGTGGGCTTTTCGACGACGGCCTGGACTTCGCCCACTCCGGTGCGTCCACGCACCCGGTGGTTCACCGCCTCGCGCAGTTCTTGGCATCCGGTGAAGCTCCGAACCGTGGAGTCATGGGTACCTCCATCCAGGACCGCTACGAATCCTTCGTGGAGGAGCTGGATAAGTTCACCCGCGGCGCAGATCACTTTGTGCCGGGCCATACCAACTCCTTGCCGGGACAGGGACGTAAGGAAAAGCCCTTTGCGGAGGTACGCTCCCGCGAGGTCGCATCGCACACGCCGTACTACCGTGACTTGGCGCTGGACGTCATCGAGGTAGTTCCGGTTATCCGCAACTACCTGAACCAGGCTAAGACTGTGGCGGAAAATCCCGTCGCCCAGCCTGCCCCGCAGGTGCGCAGCTCCGATTCCGGCTTTGGCCAGGACGTCGCACCGGAATTCAACCTCAACGACCTGGATGACACCTTCTAATGACGAACGTAATCTTTTTCGGACACGGCGCCACCGCGGATGACATCCGTTCGCGACTTAGCGATTTGCGTGCGGTTGGCCTCCTGCAGGACTTCCTCTGGATTGACTATGCCCACCCCACCAGCGGGGCTGTTGTGCGCTCCTTCACTGAGGAGGGCACGGCGCGCTTGTCGACGCTCGACGATGCCCTCCGCAGCTTCAGCGGGGACGTCCTCCTCGCCACCATTGACCCGATGGATGCGGAACAACCGCAGGACGTCGCCAAGCTCACGGAGTGGGTCGGGGCCGTCGATCAGCGCCTGATTCAAGCCTCCAACCTGCGCGTGCGTTTGCTGCTCTCCGCCCTGCCACGTGAGAGCGTGGACATCGCTCCGCTGCAGGGCTGGAGCAACCTCGTGCTCTCCCCGGAGGAGGGTGGAACCCCGGCTTCTTCGCGTATTCGCCCCATCAAGCGCACCGCAGATGGCTTCGAGCTTGCACAGTTTGCGGCCCCAGCCGTAGCCAGCATCTTCGGTCTGTGGCGCGGCATGCCCGAGCCGGCAGTGCTGGATCCGGATACGCATCGCGTCATTGAGACCGGTGACCGGCAGCGCTTCCGTTTGGTGCGCGCCTTCCACCGCACCATCGATGCCGGTGATATCGAGGACAAGGTCAGGAAGGCCGTCTTCGATCCCGGCCAGCGCTTACCGCAGCCGCAGGTCAATAACATTTCCCGCGCCGTGCACTTCGCCAATCCGGAGCAACTGACGGATCAGTGCGCCCAGATGTTCATCAACCAGGAGATTTCCCCGTTGGTGAGCGCTCCGACCGCCTATGAGGAGCTGCAGTCCCACAAGGTCAGCGGCTGGGCGGCGCTGAAGGATAACTTGCGTTTGTACTGGTCCACCGTGGTGGGCAAGCCGCAAGATTGGGTCGAGGGCCAGCGCGGCGCAATGAACAAGAACGCGGCTACCTTCCTGCAGAAGATGCTCTACGGTGCGGACTCCAGCGTGGAGGTCGTCTTGGCCGGGCACTCCGGCAAGGGCAGCGGCGCGACGAGCGTCGACGAGCTGCGCCAAGCCAGTGAGCACACCATGCGGGTCGCCCGCGAGCAACAGTTCTCCTTGGGCCAGGAGCCGCAGCTCTCGCGCACGTGGGAGGCCTATCACGATTATGCGCTCGGGCTTGTCGACGGATCCTGGCGCGACAGCATCGACACCAAGGGCCTGCGCAATAACCAGGGCAACATGTACATCGTGCAATACGGTGGCCAGTCCGTGCAGGATGTCAGCGCTTCTTTCGAGGGCTTCCATCCGCTCATGACCAGCACGTTGGGCTATACGCACGAGTCCCAGGCAACCGTTGCGCCTTTCGATCCGGTGGGTGCCGAGCGCTTCGCTGCCGATATTGAGTACACCAGCCAGCAGACCCGCAATGAAGCAGTCAGCCGCAAGAAGCACGAGTTTGCTTCGTGGCGAGCAAAGAACAGCACCACTTTCGCGTGGAAGGTGGGCCAGGGCCTCTGGGAGAAGCTGGGGCACGCCCAGCAGAAGTACCGCGACGCGCACGCCAAGGCACGCGAACTGCAAGAGTTGGCCAACAGCTTCCAAGCGCGTGACTTCAATGCGGAGAACAAAGCGCTGACCCGGAAGCTGCGCACGATGTGGATCGTGCTCTTCGTGGTGCTTGCTCTGATGACCTACATGGTGGCCGGCCGCTACAACGCGGACTTGCCGTTGGGTGAGTACCTGCAGTGGTTCGACTGGCCGTGGTACGTCGTGGGTATTATCCTGGCTGTTCTTCTTTTCCTCGTGTGTTCTTGGGCGGTCTTTACCAAGGCCCAGCGCGAGATCTTTGACTACGTGCAGCGCCGCAAGCTGTTGAACCGCAACCAAGAGATCGCCGCGCAGAATCTGGCGACGGCCTCGGCAGAAATCTCGCGTATCTCCAATGCCTATAACCAGTTCTTGAGCTGGTCGGCATTGCTGGGCCGCGCTATCTACGCGCCCTTTGGCCGCAAGGAGACGTCGAGCGATCATCTGCGGACACCGCAGTCGGGTCTTCCGGAGAACGCTCGCATTGCCCAGGCCGTGCTCAACCGCGATGATGCCGTGCGCATGACGGATGAAATCCGCTCCCACATCTTCCAGACGGAGTGGGCGCACCGCTCGCTCAAGTCCCTGCTCGATGACATGAATGACACCTTTGAGCGCAACCGCACTGGCCACTCGGCAGTGGCACTCAATGAGATGTGGGGCATGGCTGGCCTCGGTTCCAGCACTGCGTTGGATAACCTATCGCGCAGCCTTGACCACCCTTATATGCAGGACCGCGACCTCAAGCAACAGGAATGGCAGAAGGTTATTACGGATCCCCGCATGGCCCGCAGCCTGCAGCAATACCTCAGCCGCGTGACCTTCCGTGAGGAAGGCGGCAGCCGCGTTCAGAGTACCGCCGAGTTCCTCGACGGCATGAACCAGGAAAAGGGCGCTCTTCAGGCCTTTAGCCCCAATGCGCTGACCAACGCGGGTGGCGCTGAAGGATATACCGAAATCGACGGCTCCCGCACCCGCATCGTGGAGGTGGACAGCCAGACCGCACTGACCAGTCAGCTCTCACGTTCTGTGACGGTGGTGCAGTACGGAAAGATCACTGATTTCAAGTACTTGATCCCGGATGCGGCGTCTGGTGCTCCGTCCTTTAAGGATTCCTCGGACTTCTCTCTGGATGATCTGGATGACATGGACCACATGGGCTTTAAGTCGCCGGGGCAGAGCACCAGCGAAGCCCCGACCATGCCGCCGACGTTTGGCCAGCCGGAAGCACCGGACCTCTCAGACCTCGACGAAACTTTCTGACGAGACCTTCTTAAGGAACGTTGATGACACACAACCAGAAACCTTCGATTGCGGATGTGCCGCTGAGTGAGCTTAAGTCCCTGCACCAGCTCAAGCGCGTAAACGCCGACGATGTGCGCGCGGCTGTATCAGCGCCGTTTAGGCAGTTCGCCGAGCAGATCGCCGCCGCGTATAACGGCGAAGCGGTGGAGTATCCGGAGATGAGCGCGCAGGCGCGCAATGCTGTGGTGGACCAAGAACGTGCCGAGCAGGAACGCGCGGCACAAGAGAGGGCGGCACAGGAGCGCGCAGAACGCGAGCGCGCCGCACAAGCTGAAGCGCAGGCTCGCCAACGCGAGCAAGCACAGCGTGCCGCTGCAGCCGGCGGTGTAGCGCAGGCAGGCTCTGCGGCTCAACCCCAACCGGTGCCAGCAGCGGCACAGCCGCACGATTTCTTCGCCGAGTGGGAGGCACTGCAGGCTGAGGAAGAGCAAAAGACTCAGGTCAACGAAGATGATTACATCAAAATCCCAGACTTTGGGATTAAGGCGGAGTACCAGTTCCGCCAGGACCCGAACTGGGAAGCCCCTGGCATCGACTTTGAAGTTGAGGTGCCACAAGAGGCGGCGCTGGAGCAGGAATCTCAAGAAGAGCCTGGATACGGCATAGAACCAGAACCGGAGCCGGAGGATTCTGATCAGCGCCATCCGGTGCGCCTGTGGTGGCCGGAGCTGGAGCACGCACCGGATGAGGTGGTGTTCTACCGAGTCGTCGCCGATGACGCAGAGATGGTGGCGTCCCCGGATGCCGGTGACACCCTCGTCTACACCAAGGGAACCGCGTACCGCGAACACGAGCCGGGCGAGACAGGCTTGCGCCACTACGCGGTATGGGCTTATAAGGGCCGCAACCTTCGCGAGCTCGTCAACAGCCAGCCGGTATTCATGGGAGACACGGGCGTGGTCTTCCCGCCGGTGAATGTTCAGGTGTCCACTATCAAGGGAGCCATCCAGGTGTCCTGGGACCTGCTGCCGGGACACTCGAGCGCCATGGTTTATGCCTGCCGCGATAGCGAGAAGGAAAAGCTGTCCCCGCGCTTCGAACAAGACGTGGACAGCAGCGGGCGCAAAGCGACTATTCCGGTGCAAGAGACCGGACAGACCGTCGTCATCTCTCTGCTGGGCCAGGCGGAGTTCCACGGCGCTACTGAGCAAAGCCAAGACGAAGTCGCAGTCCAGCGCTCCGTGAAGCTCGCCAGCGAGCTGGAGAAGCTGGAGCTCTCCCGTTGTGAGCGCCGCAGTGAATACGGGCAGGACACCATTGAGGTGGATTGGTACTCGCCCAAGACCGGCGAGGTAAAGATTTATCTCACGCCCACCGCTCCGCAGGCGGACCTGCGCACGTCCGCAGTGCCGAAGACCTACGTCGAAAGCGCGCTGTCGAGTGCTATCAGTGAGACCCGCGGTGTGTCCGAACCGGGTTCCTTCCAAACCACCACGGTGCCGTGGCCGCCAGATTGGTACGAGGTGTACATCACCCCAGTGAACTTCAACGATGCTGATGCCTGGGTGGGCGAATCCAAGGTGCTGCAGCGCGTGCAGTCTATTGAGGATGACCAGTTCCGGCTCATTGAGCGCGTGGACAGCCAGCTCATCACCTTCGATTGGCCGAAGGGCGCGACGGCGGTGGAGTACTCCACCAACCGCGAGCACGATCAGATCCGCGAAGAGGACTACGACCTCCAGGGAGGCATCCGCCTGCACCTCGATCAGCACGGCGATACCGTGCGGCTGAAGCCTTACGCGGTCTTCGCGGGCAAGCGCACCGAGGGCAACGAGCGCGTGATCCAGTACGAGGGTCTGCGCCCAGTGACCTATGACTTTGAGGTCGATAACTCCCAAGGCCAAGTCAGGGTGTTCCTCTGGAGTTTGGGCAACGGCGATAAGCGCCAGTTCTCCTGCCAGGTGGTCTACCGTGCTGACCGCCTGCCGCTCTTCCCCGAAGACGGCGAGGCACTCGGCATTGTGGAGACCAACCTGCAGAGCACCACGCACGTGGCTCATGGCTTGGGCCCGATGCGCGGGCAGCACCCAGATTTCACGGTGTCGCTCGGGGAGCGCATTCAGCGCGGTGGCTTCATCCGCCTGTTCGCCGTCGAGGGCTTTGATAGCCAGGTTGATACCTCGTTCGACAGCTTCGGCGGTGATGATGCCTTCAGTGGCTTCGCGGAGAGCTATAGCGATGCTTCCTCGACGCTGAGCGCATCGGATAAAGCCGTGGTGGTGGAAGGCGATGTGTCCTACAGGCTGGGGCTGTACCCACCCGTGCAGAATCAGGCTCCTAACTATGAGGCGCAGTATGAGCAGCAGAACTACGAGCAGCAGAACTACGGGCAGGATTATTCGCAGGATCAGTACTTCCAAGGAGGCCAGTAGTTATGGGCGGCGCCTTTAGCTATGCATCATTTTCCCGTGCCAATGGCCGCGCCGGTGGCTGGGGAGTAGGTCAGAAGGCCGGTGATATCACCCAGGAAGAGCTGGCTGAGCTCGTGTCCTTCGTACCGACCTCTCTCAATAACGGCACGACGATCCCGGATTTCCCCTCTGCCCAGCAGCGCGCGGAACTGGTTCGTCGTACCGCGGTCTTTGCGCTCACCCCTGAGGCGGAAAAGTGGGTCACCATGGTGTCTGTCCCCGCGGGCTTGGATGCGACCGGCCGCGGAGGCAACGTCTTCACCTACACGTCGATTTCGCGCACGGGAACCCCGCCGACACCGGCGACGGTTCTGTTTTCTCCTGACGTCCCAGCGCCTTTTTCCATCTACGAGGTGGACAAGGTACAGATTCCGGAAAGATCTCAGCGCGCGGACCGTTGCACTCGGACGTGTTGCTAGAAGAGTTTCTGGATGGCGAGTTCCGCTACCCAGAGAAGCTTCCCGCACCGTTCAAGGCGGTAACCCCGAACCCGAATCCGAGCTTCAACCGTGCGCTGGTTTCTGCCATGGCCACGGTGTTGAATTCCCGCAACGGCCTAGTCATTCTCGTGGCCCCGGATAACCAGGCAGCGCTGTGGATTGCTGCCACCGCCCGCGAGGTGGGGGAGGATGGTTTCGGCTTCTCTACTTTCGAAAAGGCCGCCGCCATCAATGAATTCCCGCTGAGCACCTCCACCATGCTCGTGGTGCCGCCGAGCGAGAAGCAGCGTCTCGCGGAGACGGCGATCCCCGGTAATCCAGTCGTGTTCGCTCTCGATGAGGCCCTTCCAGACGTCAGCTCCTATGAAGCAAGTGCCACGGAAGAAGCTGAGTCTGCGGCCCCGGAGCCACAGCAAGAGCAGGCCGAGCAGCGCACAGTTTCGACACCCACAGCAGAGGAGAACGCTGCAACCGATAGCGAACCTGCACAGCGAGACGCGCAGAGCTTCCAAAGCTTTGATGATTCCTGGGGTCAGGACCCAGCTGATTTCGGAGCGCCTGTTGTAGACTCCTCACCTTTTGCGCCCTCGGGCACTGGCCCTGCGGGTATTCCGCCGAATCCCCTCGATGCGCCTGAGTTGAGCACGTCGCAGGAGAACCCCTTTGCTACGAAGGCGGAGGCCGCGCCGTCTGCTGGTGCAGACACCGCGCCGGCAACGGCAGCGGGCGGCAACGCCAACGTTCCTGGGCTCAGCGCCGAGGAGTGGCATAGACTCAAGGAATTCGATCCGCGTTGGTGGATCGAGCACCTAGACGTTAACCGTGGTCGCTCAATCCAGTTGGCCTACCTCGACAAATCATCACTGGGTGAGGGGCTGGACAAGCTGCTGATGTCCGCAATCGTTGCCTCTTGGGTGTTCTATTTCCCGCGGGACTTCAACCTCTTGGCTGAGGATGCCCTGCAGCCCTGGGAGAACCGCGAGCTCGAGCACATCGGATACCTCACCGCTACGCACTTTGCGGGAATCATCGCACTGGATCATTGCGAGCGCTATGCCACGGGGCGCGTCGCCATGTTGCTGGATGGCACGACACAGTTGCTGGCGGAGCGCTCAGCTCCCATGCAGCAGCGACCAGGACCATCGCTTTTTGAACCGAACACAGCATGGCAGCACCGGGGAGCCGCTCCCGGTCAAAACACAGGATTCCCTGGAAGGTAAGAGAAGGAAAGAAGCGTCATGGCTAAATACACACTGCGGGACGGAGAGTCCCGCCGCATCGGCTCAGACGGCATCCTGCGCGTCGAAGCCTTCGAGATGGGAACCGGCGGCGCCTCCATGGAGCTGGCGATTTTGGGAGAAGGCGTTGATGCCGTGCGCGTCCACGACCTCTCCATCATGGTGCACTCTCTGCCCGAGCGCGCCACCATTGTCGTGCGCCCGAAGCGGAATGGGACCTTCGGCCTGCGCAGCGAGGTCCGTCTGACGGTGAGCAACGCGAGTGATTCGGTGACGTTCCCGCGCGTGCTTATCGACGCCGCCGAGGACTCCGCCGAACGCCTCGCCGAGGTCACCCCGGAATCCGGCAGCTACCGCTTGGAAGCATTCGGCACGACTGAAGGCGCGGGAATTACAGATTCAGCCCGTGAGGTGCGCTCCAAGATGCGCCGCGCGGAGCTGGATGTCGCAGACCTCGATAATGTCACCGTGGTCGTCGATGGCTCCGCCTCCATGCAGATCAATGTCACACCGAAGATCGTCGAGGCGACCGCCAAATACATCGATGCGCTCTCCGATGCTTTCCGGCACTTCCGCGCCACTGATGGGCAGGACAGCATCGAGACCCATAAGGTGGATGAGCTGACCCGTTTCATCGCGGGCGTCATTGATAGTGGAGCGGAGCGCGTAGGCCAGCGGCCGTGGCGCTTGCCGACTCTCACCTCCACGTCCTCGCTGGTCATTTACGTCACCGACTCTCCCGTGGCCTCCATGCTGGAGACCCACGTGCCCACCGTCGTGCTCATCACGAGCGCCATCGGCCGTCAGGAACTGGAGCTCGCGCGCATCAACGGAACCCCGGCTCATGTGGCCTATGCGGTGATCGACGAGGACGTCGTCAAGCAGCTCGAATCCGGCGTGAACACGGAGCTTTCGGAATTGACCGATCGCGTCACCGCCATGCTGAAAGAGAGGAACTAATGAGCCAGGCACGTTGCCCGTGGACCTTTAAACCGCTCGAGGATGGTGTGACGGTGAGCCCGTACACCAACCGGGAGCTGCTGCAGGGATGGACCGACGCCGTGACACATTGCGTGGCCATGGCCGGTGCGCGTAACTCCGGTAAGTCGCTCTACACCGCGGTGATGATCAAGCAGCTCAAGCAGCTGGCGCACAAGCACAACCGCTCCGTCCAAGCGGCGGATGAATCCACGCGCGAGCGTTACGCCGAGGTCTATGAGAAGCCGCTCTTTGAGGAGATGCGTGCCATGGACCCCACTCCAAGTGCGGTGGCTACAGACGCCTACCAGCGCGACCCGCTGATTTTTGAGCTCGGCAAGTGGCCTGATGAGCAGGGACACGAGCGCATGAATTACTTGGTCTTCCGTGACGTGGCGGGTGAGGACTTGGAGAATCCTCCGGAGAGCGAAGCCGACCGTGAGAACCTCGCGTTCTTCTCCCACGCGGATTTGGTGATTTTCCTCTTTGACCCGCTGCGTGTGCAGCAGATTCAGGACTTTATCCACGGCCTGATTCCCAATATTGGTGAGCTCGGTGCGGATTCCTTGCGGGTTCTGGACAACCTGCTGGCGCTGCTCGATACGGATACTCCGCCGCCGCTGGCCGTGACCATCTCGAAGTTCGACACGGTGCAGAAACTTGAGCAGGTGGATGACGTGCGCTGGAAGAAGCTCATGGCCAACCGCGGCTCCGCTTTCCGTAGGGATACCGGATGGAACTTCCGCGATTCGGACCGTTGGATGGTCCACCTTGAAGCCGAATCGCTCTTGCGCTTCTTGGGTGCTAATGACCTCATCAACAAGCTCTACTCGGCAGCACCGCGCGACGGTAGCTTCTTCGTGGTCTCCGCGTTGGGGGAGGCCCCGACGGGTCGCCAGCTAGCGCGCAGCGGCATTGCGCCCTACCGCGTTCTGGATCCCATCCGCTGGCTGCTGAGCCGCCGCGGTGTCTTTGCGCAGGATGTGTCATGACCTTCGGTAGCCCACAACCACCAGGAACCCCGCAACCGGGCTCGCCTGCCGCACCCGCGCCGGACTATCGCTACGGCGAAGTCACCGAATCGGTCCGTCAGACCCGCCGCGCAGCTGATATGAAGGCGCAATGGGCACCGTGGCCGCTGAAGATTGCAGCGGTACTGGAGGTCTTCATCACGAGCTACGCGGTATATAACATCTGCCGGCTCATCGCCTTTGAAAACAGCCCGGCGGCGGTAAGCCGCACGGATCAGCTTTCCACCGAGCTGGGCGTGTTACTCGCCGTACTGGTTCTCTTGGTGTGCGCCCTCACCACCTATGTGCTGCACGCGCAGCAGTCCGCGCGGATTGCGCTGACCGTTATCAGCGCCATCGTGGTGCTGCTCATTCCGGCGAGTTCGGTCATGCCCGCGTCCATTGCATCGGCGGTGGTCATTGTGCTGCTGTGGCTGCCGGCGAACCGGCAGTGGTTCGGCGGCCAAGCGTGACAAGCGTGACAAGGTTAGACCTTGTCACGTGTGGTTTAAGCCTTCTTGCGCAGCTCCTCGAGCGCGCGGACGTTGTTAGCCGCGGCAAAGAGGTTGAACGCAATGTGGTACATCTTGCGCCCGCGGTCTGTTGCGTCGGCGGAAGAGTAGCGATCACCTAAAAGTTCGGCGACCTCCGCCATGGCGTTTTGCTCCGACGGCGTCGTGGCTTCGGCGACAGGGTGCCGATCCAAGAAGTCGAGCAAAACCTGGGTGGATTTAAACATGTCCTGCGCTTGCACGCGGAGGCTTTCGGAATACAGGACGGTCCACTTGGCGGATACGGGAAGGCTCTCGAGCTTCAGCGAATCCACGTAGCGCGAGGCCAGGATGTCATAGGCCTCCTCCGGATCGCTGTGGCGAATATCGAGGGCCACGGTCTTGAGCAAAGCATGGAGCTCGCCATCGAGGTCTCCGCAGCGTTGGAACTCGCGGGCAGCAGCGGCAAAGCAGGCCACCCGCTGCTCCAGGTCCGAAGAGGAGTTCTGTGCGGCATCGCTATAGAAGCGGGCCAGCATCACTGCGGGGAGCTGCTGGTACTCCTCGTCCGCGCGTGCGTTGGAGAGGATGGTGAAAGATTGCGTAGCCACGCGCTCGCAGTCGGCGGCAGAATTAGATGCCCAAAGCGCGCCCACGGCGGATTCGAGGATGGTGCGGAGGATGTCACCCATCGTGGCCCCTGCGCCGTCGAAATCTCCTCCGGTGACGGCGTCGTTGATAGCCACGAACTCTGCAGCGTGTGTCTTCGCATCACCGCTCTTGGCGGATTCTAGGCGCTCTTGTAGCTCGGCCAGCGATGTGTTGCTTGCGGATCCGGAGGACACCTCCGCGCTGGCGGGAGCGGATTCGGAGAAGTCTTTCTGGCTGGCCGCGGTGCGCGCTGCGGAAATCTCATTCAACGCCGTGTCGTCGCCAGCTGCAGCTGCCTTGGCCGCAAATTTTTCTGCTTCTTCAGTGTTGTTGTTATCCAACCAGGCGCGGGCCACGCGGGTATAGCCGGTAGCCACGAGCGCGGGCTGTCCGGTCAGCGCGCCTAGTGAGGCAATGGTGAGAGAATCGTCGATGTTCTCGATGGTGCCGGCAGCCACGCGAAGGGTTTCGCGGGCCTCCAAGTATTGGGCGGCGGGGAGGGCGTCCTCCACGCTTCCCAGGAACCTGTCATCTGCGAGTACTCGGTTGATCTGCTCATCAATGTGGGCGGATTCATCGGTGGGGAGAGAAACCCCTGGCGCCTGGGCCCGCGCGAAGGCGAGCATCTTTTCGGCGTCGGCAGAATCAAGCAGAGGATACGTCGCATCAGAAGCCATGGGGGAGATTCTAGTAGAGGACTCCGACGCGCGCGGGACTCCTCGTAGACTGGTTGCCATGGATTTTCTCAGCCCCGCCGGGCGCTATGCCCCGAGCCCGTCCGGCGATCTGCATCTGGGTAACCTGCGCACGGCGTTGCTGGCTTGGCTCTACGCCCGGAGCAGCGGGCGCCGCTTCCTTGTGCGCGTGGAAGACATTGACACGCAGCGCTCCTCCCGGGAGTCGGCGCAGCGTCAGTTGGAGGACCTTGCCGCGCTTGGCTTGGACTGGGATGGGGAGGTCATTTACCAGCAGGATCGCTACGCGGCTTATGAGGCGGCGCTGGCGCAGCTTCCAACCTACGAGTGTTATTGTTCGCGCAAAGATATCCAGGAAGCCTCCCGCGCCCCGCATGCCATCCCCGGGCAGTATCCGGGAACGTGCCGTGCGCTTAGCGACGATGAACGGGCCGCCAAACGCGCCGAACTCGCCGCCCAGAACCGCGTGCCAGCCATACGCTTGCTTGCCGACGTTTCCTCCTTCACCATCCACGACGCCTTCGCGGGCGAGTACACCGGGGAGGTGGATGACTTCATCCTGCGCCGTGGCGGGCAGCCCCCGGCCGACCCGAACCAGGGCATGGACTGGGCCTATAACCTGGCGGTTGTTGTCGACGATGCCTTCCAAGGCGTAGATCAGATCGTGCGCGGCGATGACTTGCTGTCTTCGGCCCCGCGCCAGGCGTACCTCGCGCACCAACTGGGCTATCCGGAGCCGGAGTTCGTCCACGTGCCGCTCGTGCTCAACGCTGAGGGTGTGCGTTTGTCCAAGCGCGATGGAGCGGTGACCCTGCGTCAGCTGCTCGAGGGGCACGGTAGGGATGCGGGGGACGTCGTCAAGCTCTTGGCCCAATCCTTAGGGTATGAGGCCTCTTCCGTGCAGGAGCTGTGCGAACAGTTTCAGCCGGAGAAGCTGCCGCGAGAGGCCTTCGTTTGGGATGGTGCTGTGTAACTCCTCACCCTCGCCGGCTGTACAGCGGTAGTCTGAGAACAA
Organism: Corynebacterium sp. HMSC074C01; assembly: GCF_001814605.1. NCBI lineage: Bacteria > Bacillati > Actinomycetota > Actinomycetes > Mycobacteriales > Corynebacteriaceae > Corynebacterium > Corynebacterium sp. HMSC074C01. The sequence continues at coordinate 91,110 of NZ_KV817274.1, forward strand.
AAAATTTAACGGAGAGAGAAGCTCAGCATGGAAGTTTTGTTTGTCCTTATTGGCCTGATGCTGTTGACCGTCATCGTCAAGGCGGTAGGGGACAAAATAGGGCTTCCCTGGCCGGCGCTTTTGACTATCCTTACTGCGGTGGCGGTTTCGGTGTACGCCACTTTCTCGAATGGCACATTTGAATTCTCCGTGCCCGCTGACCTCATTCTTCCCATCTTCTTGCCGCCATTGTTGTGGGCGCTGGCAAGGAGAACATCGTGGGGCGTCATTCGTGAACAGTGGATGACCATCCTGGCGCTGTCCGTGCTGCTCGTGGTAGCTACGACCCTGGCGGTGGGACTCACCGCTCGCGCATTCATGCCGGGCTTGGGGCTCGCTGCCGCCATCCTTATCGGCGCCGCGATTGCTCCGCCAGATCCGGTGGCCGTCGAGGCCGTGGCAGAACCAGCCGGTATCCCGCGGCGCATCATTTCCGTGCTGCAGATTGAGGGCCTGTTCAATGATGCCGCGTCTATTGTGGCCTTCCACCTCGCCCTGGAAGCCGTGACGAGCTCGGGGGAGATGCACGCCGGGGAAGCGGTGACGCGTTTCCTCTATTCCGCGGCGGTAGCCACCATTCTCGGGCTCGTCGTGGGGCGCGTGTCTTCGTGGTTCGTCGGTGCGGTTCACGAGGTTATCGCTCGCAACGCCTTGACGTGGGTGATTCCTTTTGCCGTGTACATCGCCGCGGAGGAGCTCGGTGCCTCCGGTGTCATCGCGGTGGTGATTGCCGCGGTGGAACTGCACTCCCGCGCGCCGATTCAAGCCGAGGACCGCCTTTCCGGCCAGTCATTCTGGGAGACCGTCGAGCTGCTTTTCACGGGTGTGGCTTTCGGCCTCATTGGCCTGACCGTGTTCAGTGCCATCGACGCGGCGGGCGCGGACCTCTGGCATGCGGTCATCATCGGCGTCATCCTGTCCGTTGTTGCCTTCCTCGTGCGCTTGGTGTGGATGTACGCCTTCTATCTCATTAACAAGCGCCGCGGGAAGCCACGCCTGGCGCCGCTGCGCCTGCAAGAAGTGCTGCTTATGACGTGGTCCGGCATGCGCGGTCTGGTGACTCTTGCGCTGGTTCTGTCTGTTCCAAGTGGTTTGAGCTTCTATAACGAGTTGACCGTTATCGCCCTCGTGGTGCTGCTCATGACCATGGTGATTCCCGGACTGCTGCTGCCGTGGCTTATGCGTCAGCTCGACCTCACCACGTATTCGCAGGCAGCCACGGATAAGATGCGCGCGACCATTACCTCCCGCGCGCGTAAAGCCGGTATCGCTGCGATGCGCGCGAAGTATGAGGAACTGGATCCCGACATTGCGGCGAATATCGCCCGATGGTTTGAGGATCGCCTCGGTGAGGATGAGGACGGCGAGGACGCTACGACTCGTCTGCGTATGGCCATCGAGGCCCGTGAGGTGGCCCTCGCGGCGCGGCGAACAGCTCTTGCCGGTGCCCAACAGGAATTGCTGCGTCTGCGCCGCGACAGGGAATTCAACCCCATGATTGTGGATGAAGTGCTTGCCGACGTCGACCGGATGTCCCTCGGCGCAAAGAAACACAGTTGAGGGGAGTGCTGATCCGTGGCTAAGAATGGTGGCGAGAGGAGCGAATCAATGGACGCCTATGAGTACGCCCAGCTGGAAGACGGTCTAGATTACCTTTATGACTTCTTCGAGGAGGACCTGGAGGAGCGCGTACGCGCCGGGCGTGAGCTGCTGCCGACGGGCATGGAAGACATCCTGGGGGATAGCACGCTGGATGACTACGTGTGGCTCTGGATCAAGGAGCCTGGGTCCAACGGTTTCCGCCAGTATCTGCGCGATGGCGGTTACACGGAGCCCGAGGTGGAGGAGGCCTTCCTGCTCGCCCGCACCGAGTGGGGAATGAATACCCCGCCCCATGTGGAGTGGCTCAAGGAAGACGGCTTCGAAGCTCCCGAGTTCGATTAACAGCGTTCGGGTTGGATTGCACGGCTGGCAGTCGGGCTGCAAAGAAACCAAAGTACTGAAACCTTATGCGAAGTATTGCATGTAACCACCTGGGGGTTTCCGCTTGGGGTCTCGCAAATGGTGCCTTTACTTTGGTTCCTTTGCTTGAAGGCTTCACGTCATCGCATGAAGAATCCAATAGCCTCGATTTCTAAAACCGCACACGTGCAAAGGGTGTTTGGAATAATCGCAACTAATCTTTGGCCTAGCAAGAAAGGTTATGCCAATCATGCGATTCGATCATTTGACAATCTTGACCCGCAATATCGAAGCCTCATGGGAGTTCTACCATCGACTTCCAAACTCCGAGGTAAAGCCATTGAATGCTGGAGAAGGATATTTTGAAGTGTCGTTTGATGGCAGTGTAATTGGCGTATTCGATTCTTCAGATTTTGCTTCAGCTACTAGCACTAGTCCGGCAACCCCCGGCGGAGCAGTAATCCAATTTTCTGTCGAGGACGTCGACGAGTACTGGAGTCAACTTCCAGATTCCTATCGCGAGGTTTCTGCCTCACCCAAGAAAATGCCATGGGGTTCTTATTCCGCCTACATTTCGGATCCAGACGGAAACATTCTGGAGTTCTATACGTGGTGAAACGGGTTGGCTTCGAGATGAAGCCAAGAAGAGATGAAGAAGAAGTCCCCTGGATGATGACATCCAGGGGACTTCCTAATGGCGGAGGATAGGGGATTTGAACCCCTGAGGGATGTGACTCCCGCACGCGTTCCAGGCGTGTGACATAGGCCGCTAGTCGAATCCTCCGCTGAGAAACATTACATGAGCCCCCTAATGAAGCAAAATCGCCAGGTCAGCGCAAAGAACTTGAGCATTTAGGTGCTCGAGGTAAGAAGTGCGCCTGGAGGCGGAGTGGGAGCTGGGTGGTGGGGGAGCGGTTTGGCGTCGGCAAGCAAGGCACGCTAGGCTAGACCGCAGGATTCCGCGTGGCGTCCATCCTCTGAACTCCCCCAGGGCAGGAATGCAGCAAGGGTCAGGAGGCTCTGGCGGGTGCGCGGGGTCCCCTTTTATTTTGTGTGCTTTAACACGGGGGATGTAACGGGGCGTTAGTATGGTTGCCATATGTCCGCACTACGTCCCGGAAGGAAGACGGATGTCTCTTCTTAATCTTGAAAAGTCCGAGCTTGCTGAGCTTGCCGCGCAGGTGCGCAAGGACTACGAGGCCCTCAAGGCTGAGGGTTTGGATCTTGACTTGACCCGCGGTAAGCCGTCCAAGGCCCAGCTTGATCTGTCCAATGATCTGCTCGTCCTGCCGGGCCGCGGCCACTACACCGATGCCGCAGGCAATGACCTGCGTAACTACGGTAACCAGAAGGGCATCAAGGAGCTGCGCGAGCTGTGGGGCAAGCTCACCAACATGGACCCAGAGCTCCTCGTCGCGGCGGACTCTTCCTCCCTGAACATCATGTATGACCTCGTCCTGTGGGCCTACACCTTCGGTACTAACAGCTCTGAGCAGCCCTGGTCCAAGGAAGAGACCATCAAGTGGATCTGCCCCACCCCGGGATATGACCGCCACTTTGCCATCACGGAATCCTTCGGCTTCGAGCTGATTTCGGTACCGATGGAAGAAGACGGCCCGGACATTGAGGCGGTAGAAGAGCTGGCCAAGGACCCGCAGGTCAAGGGCATGTGGGTGGTGCCGATGTTCTCCAACCCTTCGGGCGCTGTCATCTCTGAAGAGAAGACCCGCCGCCTTGCCGCAATGGAGACTGGTGCGCCGGACTTCCGCATCGTGTGGGATAACGCTTATGCCGTGCACACGCTGACTGAGGACTTCCCGGAGATTCTGCCGATCCTGGATATCGCTGCGGAAGAAGGCAACCCGGACCGCTTCTGGGCCATGTCTTCTTCGTCGAAGATCACCTTCGCCGGCTCCGGCGTGAGCTTCTTCGGCTCCTCCGAGGACAACCTCGAGTGGTACCTGGAGCACGCCGGTATCCGCGGCATTGGCCCGAACAAGATTAACCAGCTGGCACACTACGAGTTCTTCGGTTCCGCCGAGGGCGTGCGCGCGGTTATGCGCCGCCACGCTGCGCTGCTGGCGCCGAAGTTTGAGGCAGTCCTGCGCATCCTGGATAAGAACCTCACCCATCATGAGATCGCTGATTGGACCCACCCGGAGGGCGGCTACTTCATCTCCCTCAACGTGATGGACGGCACCGCCACCCGCGTGTGGGAGCTGGCCCGTGACGCCGGCATTCTCCTGACCAAGGCCGGCTCGGCCTTCCCCTATGGCAAGGATGAGAAGGACCACAACATTCGCTTGGCCCCGTCCCTGCCGCCGCAGGAGGAAGTTGAGGCAGCCATGGACGGCGTGGCCACCTGTGTGCTGCTCGCCGCACTGGAGAAGCTGGGGGCATAGGGCAATCAACTCTGACGAGACGGCCTACTGGCTCGACCAGATTATTCCCGCTGACCTCGAGTTTAAGAATGTTGAAGGGCAGCGTTTGGGCTTAGCCTCGCTGGAGGGCGAGCAGTCCCTCGCGGTCACGTGTGGCTTCGCTGATGTGGATACCGGCTTGGCGCACGCTGAGCAGGGGATCGACGTGCGCTGCGAACTGCTCACCGTTGCACGCACCGGCCAACCGGAGGTTGCCGCTGCGGTGAGCGCGGCAGCGGCATTGCTTAAACAAGCCGCAGGCTTGCTGCCCGCGCAGCCGGGCTTGCTCTTGCCCAAGCTTTTTGCGGAGGATGACAAGCGCTTCGCTCGCTTCAGCGTGCGCCATGGCATGCTCATTGCTCCGTACCTGTGGGGCGGCCAGACCCCACAAGTGGCGGAGGAGGGCCGCCTGACGCTGGTCTGCCAATTGCTGATGCTGAGCGACGCCGAGTACGCCTACGCCGTCGAGGAAGGCGTGCCGGCGCTGCAGCAGGCGGTGGCGGAGCAAGGTATCGATCTGCTGGATTGGCAGCGCTCGGAGTGACGTGTCGGGGCGAGACGCTAGACTGACTAACCGTGGCTCTTTACCGGAAATATCGTCCAGCAACGTTCGCGGAAGTGGTAGGCCAAGAGCAGGTCACCACGCCTTTGTCCGCCGCCCTTGATGCGGGGCGCATTAACCATGCCTACCTCTTTTCCGGCCCGCGTGGCTGCGGAAAGACGTCGTCTGCGCGCATCATGGCCCGCTCGCTGAACTGCGAACAGGGCCCCACCTCCACGCCGTGCGGGGTGTGCGATTCCTGCGTCTCGCTGGCCCCTGGCGGGCCGGGCAACTTGGATGTCACGGAGCTCGATGCCGCTTCCCACAATGGTGTCGAGGACATGCGTGAGCTGCGTGACCGCGCCTACTACGCGCCGGCGGAGTCGCGCTACCGCATCTTCATCATCGATGAGGCCCACATGATTTCCGCCTCCGGTGCCAATGCTTTGCTCAAGGTGGTGGAGGAGCCACCGGAGCACGTGATCTTTATCTTTGCCACGACGGAGCCGGAAAAGATCATCGGCACCATCCGCTCGCGTACCCACCACTACCCCTTCCGCCTGCTAACCCCGCCGGCGATGAAGGGGCTGTTGGAGCGCACCGTGGCCTCGGAGAACGTCCACGTGGATGACACCGTGTACCCCATGGTCATCCAGGCCGGCGGCGGGTCACCGCGTGACACGTTATCCATCTTGGACCAGCTGTTGGCGGGCGCGGGTCCCGATGGCTTGACCTACGATGTGGCCCGTCCGCTTCTGGGTGTCACGGACGAGGGCTTGCTGGATAACACGATTGAGGCTCTGGCTAGCCAGGATAAAGCGGGGCTTTTCCGGCTTGTCGACGATGTCATTGAAGCCGGCCACGATCCCCGTCGTTTTGCTATTGATCTCTTGGCTCGTTTGCGGGATTTGATGATCCTGCAGGCCGTGCCATCCGCGCTGGAGGAAGGTTTGGTCTCGGCTCCGACTGACCGCGGGGAAGTACTGACTGCCCAGGCGCAGCGCTTCTCTGGCCCGCAGCTGGCCTACCTGGCGGAAACCGTCAACGAGCGCGTGTCCTCCCTGCGGGGAGCGACGTCCCCACGGCTACTTCTAGAAATTTTGTGTGCGCACCTCATCGTTGGTGCCGCCCCCGCAGCGGCAGCGGCCGGTCAGCTACCCACCGCTGCCCCGCAAGGTGCGGGAGCGCAGCCTTCGGCACCCGCAGGGCAGCCCACCGCGCCTGCACAGCGCCAGCAATCTGCGGTCGCCAGCGCCCAGGATCCCGCGGCCGCCGCTGCGGCGATCATCGCGCAGCGCCGCAGCCGTCAAGCAGCAAAGCAAGAGGCCCAGCAACAGCAACCACTGCAGCAACCGCAGCAGGCCGACAAGGCTCAGGAAGCAGTCCAGCAGGTGCAGCAGACCCCTGCCCCCGAGGACTCGCAGCCCCAAGTACCAGAGCGTCCTGCACAGCCGGAGGCGCAGCCTGAGCCTCAGCCAGAGCAGCCAGAGCAGCCTAAACAGCGCCAAGAGCCGCCGGAGCGCCAGCAACAGGAACAGCACGAACAGCAGCAACAGGAGCAGACGGAACAACAAGAACAGGCTCAAGAACAGCACCCTGAGCCTGAGCAGCCGCACGACCCAGCCGCGGAGATTCGCGGGCGGTGGTCGGACCTGCGCGCCACCATTGGCCGTCGCAACAAGGTCGCTGAAATCATGCTTGCCGAAGCCCGTGTCCTCGGCGTGCGTGATGACACCCTGGTTCTTGGGCACACCACCGGTGCGCTGGCGGAACGCATCAATTCTCCAGGCACCAACGAGGTCATCGTGACTGTCCTTCAGGAGGAGCTCAACCGCACCCTGAAGGTCACGTGTGTCATCGGCACCGACCCGAAGGCCCACGGGTTCACGGTGGCTGAGCCAGTTCAGCGTACCCAGTGGAATCCCAACCAACCGCCACGGGAGGCCGCCGAGCCCGACGAGGAGGCAGAGAGTCCAAAGACTCCGGACAACGCTACTGATTCGCACTCTTCCGAAACTGCGCCAGCTTCCGCAGCCGCAACAGAATCTGAAGAAGTAGACAAGACCAGCGAGCCCGAGGTGAAGGAACACGGCACCGCTAGCGATGACCCGTGGGGCGCGCCGCGTCGGATTGGGCAGCAGGGGCCGTCGTCTGAAACGACGGCGGATCAGCCCAAGCCTCAGCACGGTGCGCGCGAGGAGGAGGCCACGCGACCGGAGACTGCCCCGCGCGGGGCAGCAGTGCCCCCAAAGAGGGAGGCCCGTGGCAGCCAATGGCGATCACGCATCGCTCAGGCGACCCAGGTCGCGGCCCAACGCGATGAAGAGTTTTCCAAGGTTCCCAAGTTCGGCAACGGCGTTCCGCTGCCACCAGAGCCGGGGCCAGACGAGGGTGAGTTCGAGGCACCGCCGGAGGAGTACGGTCCGCCAGCGGGGGCGAATGGGGCGTCGGAAAGCGCAGGCCAGGCGCCTGGAATGCCGCAGCAACCCGCACCCCAGCAAGCGCCCGCACCGCAGCCGGAGTACACCCGCGCGGACGAGGAACGCGAGATGATGGAGGCCGCGCAGAGCGCCGGAGAGATGGACCACCGCAACGCCACGGAGGTCGCCATGGAGCTCCTCGCGCAGGAGTTGGGAGCGCGGCGGCTGTAGCGCGGCATCTGTACACTTGGCGCGTAGTGAAAATAACCGTGTGAAAGGATTTTTAGCATGACTGAGAACGATCCGATGCAGCAGGCAAATGACATGAACGAGATCCTGGCGCAGGCCGCCCGCGTCCAGGCTGAACTAGAAAAGGCTCAGAAGGAAATCCTGGCCGCCACCGTTGAGGGTAGCGCTGGCAATGGCCTGGTGAAGGTTACCATGACCGGTGGCGCTGAGCTGCAGAGCGTTTCCATTGATAAGTCCGTCGTCGACCCGGAGGATATCGATACCCTTCAGGACCTCATCGTCGGCGCCTTCAAGGAGGCTCACGCCGCTGCCGGCCGCCTGGCCCAGGAGAAGATCGGCCCGCTGTCCCAGGGCATGGGCCAGTCCCAGCAGAAGTATGATGGTCCGTCCATCCAGGATGTCTTCGGCGGTAACCAGTAAGCCGCGCGTTAGACTTAAAGGCCGTTGTTGCCCTCTTGCGGAGGGCGGCGCGGCCTTTAGTTGTGTCTCCGACCGTCGAGGTCTAGGGGATTGTTGAGTGAGGGGAGCATTGCGTGTTTGAAGGACCTCTGCAGGATCTCATCGATGAGTTCTCGCGCCTGCCGGGTATTGGCCCGAAGTCAGCGCAACGCATCGCCTTCCACGTGTTGCATCAGGATCCGGAGGAGATTGATCGCCTCCAGAAGGCGCTGGGGGCAGTGCGTGATGGCGTGACTTTCTGCCGCATCTGTTGCAATATTTCCCGCGAGGAAGTCTGCCGCATTTGTGTGAACTCGCAGCGCGATGCCTCTACCATCTGCGTGGTAGAAGAGCCCAAGGACATCCAGGTCATCGAGCGCACCGGCGAATATGACGGCCGCTACCACGTGCTGGGCGGCGCACTGGACCCGCTGGCAAACGTAGGCCCGAAGGACCTGAACATCTCACAACTTCTGCAGCGCCTCGGCGGCGTACTGCCGGACCGAGAGCTCGCGGATTCCACCCCGGAGGAGCCGCTTTACGACGACTCCCCGGACATCACCGAGGTCATTCTCGCTACCGATCCCAACACGGAGGGCGAGGCCACCGCGGCCTACCTCGTGCGCCTGCTACGAGACTTCCCAGGGCTAAAGATCACCCGGTTGGCCTCCGGCATGCCGCTGGGAGGCGACCTTGAGTTCGTCGATGAGCTGACGCTCTCGCGTGCCTTGAGCGGCCGCCTGACGGTCTAGCGGCGCGGTGCCTCCGAGCGCCGCTAGCGTTGCGAGCGCGGCGGCTCCGAGGCGTTAAAACGCTCGGTACGCAGCTGGTCAATAGCCGGGATATCCAAGGGCTCGAGTTCGCTGAGCGCTACCCCCATGGCCTTGGCCAGCAGCAGGTCAGCCAGTTGCGGGTTGCGTGCCAGGACCGGACCGTGCATGTAGGTGGCGATGACGCTGCCCTGCACCGCACCCTCGGCTCCGCGCTGAACAGCCTTGTCGGAGAGATCCAGGATGGCGGCGGTATCCGCATTGCCGGTTCCGCGCGTCAGCGTTCCCAGCGGCTGGGCGGCGGGCCCCAGGATGGTGGCACCCATGTGGTTTTCAAAACCGGTGAGCGGCTCGGTGAGCTCAGCGGTGATGCCGGCCTTGGTCGGTTCCGTGGCTACCTCGCCGATAGCGCGCTCGGTCATGGAGGCGGTGGTGGCGTCGATAAGCCCCACGCCATCCACAACGCGACCGGACGCACGGAAGGATTCGCCGAGCACCTGCAGGCCTGCGCAAATCGCCAGAATCGGGCGCTTAGCGGTCGCCGCACGGGTCAGGCCGCCATCGGCGATGAGGTGCTCCGCGGCGAGAATCTGCGCGGTGTCCTCGCCGCCGCCAAGGGTGTAGATGTCGAGGGAATCCGGCACCGGCTCACCCAGCTTGATGGGCACGATCTCTGCCTCATGGCCGCGCATGCGGGCGCGTTGGCGCAGGACCAAGGCGTTGCCGTCATCGCCGTAGGTGCCCAGGATGTCGGGGAGGATGAGGCCAATCTGCAGGCTAGTCATTCGAGTGCTCCTTTGCTGCTGCGGCGGTGAGTGCCTTCTTCAGATCACGGAAGGCGGTGTAGTTGGCCAAGACCTCGATGCGGCCTTCCGGGCAGGATTGAATAGCGGTGAGCGGGTCCGCAATCAGCTCGTGCGAGATATCCGCGTAGACCAGACGCACTGCTAGGTCGGTTCCGCGTTCACCGGCTGCCTTGACGGGGATGCCTTCGAAATCCTCGAAGCGCACGTCCCAGAGCCAGGACATATCAATACCGTCTGCCACGTGGCCATTGGTTGCGATGACCAGGCCATCGGCGTCACGGTCCACCATGGACAGCGCCTCCTGCCAGCCGGCCGGATTCTTGGCCAGCAGCAGGCGGATTTCGCGCTTGCCCAGCGTGATGGTGGAGTAGCGTCCGGCCACATCATCGACGCCTTCGGCAGCGGCAATAGCCTTGTGGCGGTCCACGCCAAAGGCCTCCACCGCAGCGGCGACGGCTTGGGCGGCATTGCCGCGGTTCGCGCGGCCTGGGAGGGAAAGGCGCAGCTTATCGACGCCCTTCGGGCTCACAATGCCCTCCTCCGTCACCGCCCAGGTGGGGGTGGGGCGGCGGAACTCGCGGCCGTCGGCAAGCGGCTTGACCGCGCGCCAGTCCTCACCATCGCGCACGATGTGGCCGCCGGTGCGTGGACAGGTGACGGATTCACCCATCCAACCAGCGCCCGCGGAGACCCAAATGACATTCTTCGCGTCATAGGCCACGGAGGTCATGAGGACGTCATCACAGTTGGCGATGACGAGCATGTCCGGGTGGGCCTCGACGGCGCCGCGCAGGGCGCGTTCAATCTTGTTGATCTCACCCACGCGGTCCAGCTGGTCGCGGGAAAGGTTCAGCAGCACCAGCGCGGTGGGGCTGAGATTATCCGCGACGTGGGGAACGTGGAGCTCGTCCACCTCAAGGACTAGATGACTCGCATCCTTGCCTGCGAGGAGCGCGGAGATGATTCCCGCATCCATGTTGTCGCCGCCATCATTGGTGGCCACGGTGTGCTCGGCGCGCACCGCGGCGGCCAGCATGCGCGTGGTCGTGGACTTGCCGTTGGTACCGGTGACCAGGATGGCCGGGCGCTGCTTGGCCAAGTTCTGCATGATGGTGGGGTCGATGGCGTTGGCGATGAGCCCGCCAATCATGCCGCCCGCGCCGCGGCCCGTGGCGCGCGAGGCGGTGGTGGCCAGCGCCGCAGCGGTGGTAGCGACCGCAGTGCGCGCGGAAGAAAACGCGCTTCGGAAGTTAAAATTCATGTTCCCCAGAGTAGTCGGGGGAGCTTAGTTATCGGTGTTGTGTGAGCGGTTGTGTCCCGAGTTTTGATGCTTCTGGTGGTTGCCACTACCGCGGCGGCCACGTCCGCCGCGCCGGCGACGGCGGCGACCTTTATTGCCGCCCCTGTTCCGGTTGTTCGAGTCGGAGTCCGACTGGGCGGGCTTGTCACTCGGAGATCCGTCGGATGAGGAGCCCTGGGGCTTCTTCTGCGCGTGTCCCTGCTTGGGGGAGTGCTGAGTGCCGGAGGACTTGCGGCGAGAGCGGCGGCGGTTCTTGTTCGTGGAACGATTGCGGCTGGATTGTCCACTGTTGTGGCGTCCGCCCGAATTACCCGTTGACGTGGAACTGGTTTCTTCCTCTGGCTCCGTGGGCTCCTCGATGCGCTCGAGAGCGGCGAGGAAGGCAACATCGGACATCAGGGGGATGTCCTTGCGGTGAGCGTGCATAGGTTTGCCCACGAGGTTGGTGGTGATGTTGCAGACCACCAGGGACGTCTCTCGGGTGAGCTTCTCAGAGTAGTTGAGTTCCTCCCGGGCCAGGGCGGCGATGATGGTATCGGGGTCCTCGGTGATTTCCGGGGCCACGACGATCTCCATGCCGCGGATGAGTTCCTTGCCGAGCACATACGTGCCAGGGTTGTGGTGCTGGCGGGGAGCCTCAGCAGCGTCGACGCGGACGTGGGAACGCTGCAGCCCAAAACGATCAGCTCGCAGATCATCCGGTGCTGCGCTGCTGCGTGGGCCTGAAGCTTGCGCGCGATAAAGATTCACAAGCAGGCGGGTTGCTTCGCGGGAGGTCTCCTTCTCCGGCCTCTGCGCACGTTCGACGCTGGCCGTGGGGTCAGGCGCAGGAAGGCCCGTATCGCGGGCGACTGCTGCCAGACGAATATCGGTGCCCCATACGCTTTGGCGACGTGCGGTGGCGAGGGTATCCACGATTGCCACTGGGGTAGGAACGTGACCCACCTTGAATCGGCGGCGCCGGCCCTTGCCGCGGTTGCGATTGCGCGCGCGGTTCTGGCGGGCGGCGGCGGTCATTGCGCGGCGTGCCTCTGAGACGATGAAACCCCAGGTGTAGGGGGCGTCGTGGACGATGAGAGTGCGGCCATCGATGAGCCGGTCCAGTGGTTTGAGGAGCATGGAAAAGGACTGTCCGGCTTGGACTTCTTCAGCGCTCAGACCGTGCAGGTGCCTGGGGCCTGGGTCCTCGCCCGGATTGATGACGGCGTGGAACTCTTGGCCGATTTCGCCTTCGGCGTTGAGGGTTAGCGCATCCACGGTGAGCAACCGACCCGTGGAGGGGTGGATGCCGGTGGTTTGGATGGTCAGCGCTACGAAGGGGAAAGCTGCGAGGGCTTCCTCTCGGGCGGAGGCCCTGTCCTTGTTGTCGTCCTTGTTCTGCTGGGGCGCCTGATGTTCTTTGGGGGTCTGCTTCTTGGCAGTGTGGTGCGGGCGTGGTCCCGGCTTCGGGGCGCTGGTGTTCGGTGACGCCGCGGCCGGCGTCCCTGCTGCGCTAGGCTGCGCTGCAGGCTTGGAGGGGCCGGGTGTCGTAGTCATTGTTCACAGTTTAGTACCCAACTGCGAGGAAGCTGGAAAGGGCACACGTGAAGCGGCTCTAACCACCTAAATGGAAGTAGGGGTGGCGCTGCGCGCTGAGGCGACTAACCGAATTCGATGATGATGACCCAGCCGTCGCGGTCAGGCGTTGGTTCAGGCTTTGGCTCAGGCTTCGGCTCCGGTGTGCGGCTCGGCTCTGGTGTCGGCGTGTCGCTGGGCTCCGGCGTGGCTTCAGAAGTTGTTTCTGACGTTGGCGTTTCGCTGGGCTCCGGCGAAGGCTCAGTGGTCGACTCCACCGTGGGCGTTTCGCTCGGCTCTGGCTTTGGAGTGCTGCTCGGCTCGGGAGTGCGCTCCGGTGAGGGCTCAGAAGTCGGCTTTGGCGTCGGTGTATCGCTGGGCTCAGAAGCTATCGGAGCTGCCGTGGTCGACGTAGCTGGCGCAGGCGTGCGCGGTGTCGTCGCGCGAGTGGTGGTCGGGGTAGACGGCTCCGTCGTGGCAGGAGAAGGAGTGGTCGTCGCCGTCGACGGGGCAGGCTGAGCCGAGGACTCCGGCGCGGTGGTCGCAGGGGTTGTGGCCACTGAAGTCGGGGTCGCCGAAGTAGGCGTCGTCTGCGGGGCCGGCGTGGAGCTAGGTGCGCTCGTGAGTGTGGAAGGGGAGGGCTCCTCTTCGGCTTCGGATTCCTGATCTGTCTCAGGCGCTGCGGACACTTCGGGGCTGTTGCTTGGGGAAGGAGATACGTCCTCAGGAACAGCGAGCTCTACGTGTTGTGTGGGCTCCGTTAGCTCAGTTGGCGCGGGCTGTTCTGTCAGTTCAGACGGTTCAGCCAGTGCAGTCGGCTCCACTGGTTCTATGGGCTCAGACAGTTCCGTTGGCTCAGCCGCGACGTTCTGGTCCTGGGGGTGGTGGGTGTCTGCGACGGTGCCTTCGGTTTGCTCATCTGCCCAAGCGGAAGGTTCGCTGTCAATTTCTTCATCATTAGCCGGGCTGGGGGCCAGCAGCGACGTGGTGTACCCCTCCAAAACCGAGTCGGTGATGTGATCGTGATCGGGATGGAGCGCGTGCACCGAGGAGACGAAGTTTGCTGTTCCACCGATGAGCACTGCGATGCCTGCAGCGCCGGCCAGTTTGAGTCCGGTGCTAGCTACCGCGACCTGCGTTCCGGCCGTCGCAGCAGCCCCGACGGAATTCAAGGACAGGGCCTGTGCGCCTTTCGCGGCAGTGGAGCCGGCGGTCTGTGCCGCACCTGCTGTTTGAGAGCTGCCGAAAGGTGCGATCGCGGCGTGCGCCCTGTCAGTACTTGCGGCCGTCGCGGCAGCCGCTCCCGCTGCAGCGGCGATGACACCCGCGGTACGCATCGCAAAACTAGTGTCCGGGGTTCCATCTTCGGTGTAGACAGTCAGCGTGGGGACTTCGGTGTCTGGGGTGAAGTAGGCGCGGGCGATTGCGATGAGGCCCTCGTGCTTGAATCCCGTGATGGTATCGCTCAACTGCGACGCTTGATCACGTGGAATGGTGGCGACGAGTTCGTCATCCAGGTGAATCTCGATAGTGCGGCGGAAGAAATGCCGGGTATTCGACAAACGTACGAGGAGCTGGGAGGGGTGCTTCGGCAGGGAGCGCGGGGTTGCCGAAAAGTCAGTGATGCGCAGAGCGCGGTCACCGTTGAGCATGCCCCAACGGCCAGCCGGAGGAATGTTGTGGGGGACGCACAGGCCTGGTTCGGGGAGGAGAACTTCAAACGCCGGGATGGTTTCCTCCGCTGCATCTTCGCGGAGAACAATTTCTGCGGTGGCCTGCGGCGTTAATCCCGCGCCGATGATCGAGTCCAATTCCGCGTAATCGGTGGATTGGGAGGCGGGAATGACACCGACGATGTCTTCGTTATGGCGGACGCGGAAACCGGAGCGGGAGTGCCCACACAAGGTCACGGGGAGATGGTTGGCCTCTGCCAAGGAGAGTAGTTGCAGGAACATCTCTGGGGTGACGGCGTCAACCGTAAGGCGCCGAGGCTCACCAAAACCACTGTGGGGGACCACGTAGTTAGTGACCGTCATATAATTCGCCTTCGTTGGTCGCACCGCGACAAATGCGCGCGGTGTGAAACCGTGCGCAGCAGGGAATGTCGTCGTGCGGGCTTTAATCCTTTAGTCCGCACTAGGTGTTTAAAAAAATTGTTTCTGTGTTGTCTGTATCCAGTATATAACCCGCCGAGGGCGGCCTACAACAGCGCATATACAGCGCGATGTTACATGACGCAACATTGGCGCAAAGATTGTGCCGGAATTCTGTACACGGGAGTGCGAGGGAGGGGCCGAGTGCTTGGTTTGAGCCTCTCCCTCGCGTCTGGCGGCGCAGTTAGTCGGCGCTAGTCAGCGCGGTTGACCGCAGACGTAATCGCGTTGATGGAGGCGCGGGTCGTGGAGCCGGCGATGCCGGCACCCCACACCTGGGCGCCGTTGACTTCGGCAGCGATGTAGCAGGCCGCCTCCGCATCGTCACCGGCGGTGCGGGACTGCTGGGAGTAGTCGATGACCTCGAAGTCGATTCCGACATCCTCCAGGGCATTGGCGTACGCGGCGATGGGGCCGTTGCCGATACCGGAGATAACGCGCTTCTCGCCGTTGAAGACGATGGTCGCGGTGACCTTGGCGTCCTCTTCTTCCGTGGTGGAGTTGTCTACCTGGAAAGTCACCAGCTCCAGCGGGGCGGTGCGCTCCAAAAATTCGTTGGCGAAGATATCCCACATGTTCTTGGAGTTGACCTCGCCGCCCTCGGCGTCGGTCACTGCCTGTACAACAGAGGAGAACTCTGCCTGCATGGCGCGCGGCATGTTGATGCCGTGATCGGTCTTCATGATGTAAGCTACGCCGCCCTTGCCGGACTGCGAGTTGACGCGAATGACAGCTTGGTAATCGCGGCCGACATCCTTCGGATCGATGGGCAGGTAGGGAACCTCCCACGTGGTTTCCTGCAGCTCTTCCCAGGAGACCTCGGTGTTGTTCGCGCCCGGGCGCACCTCCTGCGCCAGGGCATCCAGGCCCTTGTTGATGGCATCTTGGTGCGAGCCGGAAAAGGCTGTAAACACCAGCTCACCGCCGTAGGGGTGTCGCTCCGGAACGCGCAGCTGGTTGCAGTACTCCACCGTCTCACGGATCTTGGGCAGATCGGAGAAGTCGATCTGCGGATCCACTCCTTGGGTGAGCATGTTCAGGCCCAGGGTGACGATATCCACGTTGCCGGTGCGCTCACCGTTGCCGAACAGGCAGCCCTCAATGCGGTCCGCGCCGGCCATGTAGCCCAGCTCAGCGGCGGCGATTCCCTCGCCGCGGTCATTGTGCGGGTGCAGGGACATGATGATGGAATCACGCCGAGCAAAGTTGCGGTGCATCCACTCGATCTGGTCGGCGTAGACGTTCGGACTGATCATCTCGACGGTGGAGGGCAGGTTGATGATCATGGGGTTTTCCGGAGTTGCCTCCATGATGTCTACGACGGCATCGCAGACCTCAACAGCAAAGTCCAGCTCGGTTCCTGTGAAGGACTCTGGCGAGTACTCCCAGCGCCAGTTGGTGTCCGGGTAATCCTTGGCAATGCTCTTGATGAGCTCCGCGGCGTCCGTCGCCAGCTTCTTAATGGCTGGGCGGTCCTTGCGGAAGACCACGCGGCGTTGCAGCTTCGAGGTGGAGTTGTAGAAGTGCACGATGACGTTCTTCGCACCCTGGCAAGCCTCAAAAGTGCGGCGAATCAGGTGCTCGCGGGCCTGCACCAGGACCTGAATGGTGACGTCTTCCGGAATCTTGTTGCCCTCGATAATTTCGCGAACGAAGTCGAAGTCCGTCTGAGAGGCGGAAGGGAAGCCCACCTCAATTTCCTTGTAGCCCATCTTGACCAGCAGGTCGAACATGCGGTGCTTGCGCTCGGGGCTCATCGGGTCGATGAGAGCCTGGTTACCGTCGCGCAGGTCCACCGCGCACCACTGCGGGGCCACGGTGATCTTCTTGTCCGGCCACGTGCGGTCAGGCAGGGTGACCGGCTCGACCTCTTCGGCGAAGCTCTGGTAGCGGTGAACCGGCATCGCGGAACCGCGCTGCTTATTCCAAGCTGGTTGGTTGTCGTTACGCGGGCCGGCCGGAGTGGTGATTTCGCGGGGTGCGGAGATGAAAGAATCGTTCGGGGACATGGTGTTTGTTCTCTTCCTTGTATGAGGCTTGGGGAACGGCCAGCTGCGGTGTGTGTTGGCATCACCACGCTCCGCGACGGGGCGCTGGCCGTAAAGCTACAAACCTAAATCCCGCCGCGGCTACTAAGGAGAAGAGTGTGCCGCAAAGTCATGTGAGCCACAATACAACGCTTCTCATTGTGCGGCAACTGATTTCACATATTGGGACGTGGTGGGGTGCGGATAGGATGCTTGGCGTGCATGAAGAGAATTCCACGAAGACGACGCCGGAACCTGGGGCGGATACCGCAGTAGAAGGTGCCTCATCAGCCTCTACCTCCTCCGCAGGTGCGCTGGGGAGGCTGGCGCTCCTGCCAGTTGCCGTGCTGGTCGCGGTTGTTGGCACCGCGGTGCGTATCGCTGTTCTCAGTGTCATTGCCGCGGTTAATGAACAGGAATTGTGGGGTCGGCTCACAGCCTGGGATTCCAAGTACTACCTGGAAATCGCGCGTGCGGGTTATTTTGACGCAGACATCAACACGGATGGGCCGGTCCATGAAATCACTATGGCTTTCTTTCCGGGTCTTCCCATGTTGTTGCGGGTGCTGGGCTGGACTGGAATCAGCCTGGAGTTAGCCGCGCTCATTGTTAACACCCTGCTTACTGCAGTCATGGCCGCCGGCATCATGGTTTTGGCGCGGCGCGTGGGTGCGCAGCGCCGTGGGCAATGGGCAGCAGCCCTCGTAGTGAGCAGCGCGCCGATGTCTATCGTGTTTTCGATGCCCTATACCGAGGCCCTCTTCGGGGCGCTGGTGGTGTGGGGGCTTATAGCCTTAGATGATCGCGCCTGGTGGCGTGCAGCGGCATTCGGCTTCGCCTTATCCTTCGTCCGGTTGACCTCCGTGGATTTTCTCGCCGTCTTTGCCCTGTGGGTGCTCATTTATGGGCGGCGCTCTTGGCGGGCGTGGCTTGGCCTCATCGTGGCAGCGCTCCCGCTGCCGACATATCTACTGTGGACGCAGCGCTATTTGGCAGATGCTGGTGGCTACTTCGGGATTCAAACTGAGCACTGGAATTCCACCTTTGATGGCGGTGCGGCAACCGTGCAGTTCGTGTGGGAAACCCTGACTGAGAACAACGACGTGGGCTACCTGCTCACCACCCTGGTGATCCTGGGGGTTCCTGTGCTGCTGGTGGCAGCATGGGGGAGGGTTGCCCCGGTGGCCTGGTGGTTTAGTGCCGCGCTGTGCGCGAATGTGCTGCTTTCCGACGGCATCATGCACTCGCGTCCGCGTCTCCTCCTGCCCGCGATCATTCTGGTGCTGCCGTGGGTTGTGCGCGCCGCCGCGGCGTGGCGCCCGCGCGTGCTGTGGGCTGCCTGCGGAGCGTGGGTTCTGTGGTCAGCGTGGTTCTCCGCTTACATGCTGGTGGTCTTTGAGTGGGCGATTTAGCGCGGGCTTTGCTCCGCGCGCCGAGTGCTTCCCGGGTTGACCGGAACGCGCGACAAGACAATCGTCGCCGCGATCATGATGATGAGTGATGCGCCCATCACGCACCACCCCGCAACGCTCTCGACCTGAAATTTTTCACCCAGGACCCAGTAGCCCAAGCCGAAAGCCACGATGGGCTCCATGATGGTCATGGCGGGAAGGGAGTGCGCCAAAGCGCCGGCGTGGAAGGAATACTGTTGGATGACCGTGCCGGCAGCGGCCAGTCCGATGAGCGCATAGAGCTCCCAGCTAGCCAGCAAGGCCGCAATGCCCTGGTGTGAGAGGACGTCCACCACCGCCTTGGCCACGAGTGCCACGTAGCCGTAGAGGATGCCGCACGCGCTGCCGAGCGCGAGTGCGGATTCCTCCGGCCGGTTATAGGCCGCCACAAAGAGTGCGGTGAGTGTCAGTGCGCCGAGGGCGAAGGCGGGCCACCACTGGGACCAGGTGGGCGTCGTCAAGCCTGCAGTGGGGCGCCCGTAGACCACCATGATGCCCACCGCGATGGTCAGTGCCAGGCACCAGAAGACCTCCCGGGCCGGCATCGGCCGGCGGGAATACCACGCGGCGAGCGGCAGCGTGAACATCAAGGACAGGACGAGGATGGGCTGCACAATGAGCAATGTGCCGAAGTGGAGTGCGATGAGCTGCAAGGCATAGGCAACGACGGCGCCGCCGGTGCCAATCCACCACAGAGGCGTGCGGATTGCAGTGCGCATGACGTTCCTGGAGCTGGCGTCCAACACGATTCGGTGGCGTATGACAGTGCCCCAGGCCACGACTAGTGCCGAGGCCAGTGCGAAAGCAACGGCAACCAGGTTTGAAAGCATCGTTTCTACCCTACCTGGAATTAATACCCAGTACGTGTTTCGATGGTAGCGAAAGGGCGGTAGGCTAAAGGAGTTGACTGCCGGTCTATAGGTATTGGGTAGTGAACAGATATTGGCCCTCACAAACAGGAAAGGTGGGACCATCAGTGGCCCTAGTCGTACAGAAATACGGGGGATCCTCCCTCGAAAGCGCAGAGCGCATTCGCGCGGTGGCGGAGCGTATTGTGGCGACGAAGAAACAGGGCAACGACGTGGTTGTCGTGTGCTCCGCCATGGGGGATACCACCGATGAGCTCCTAGACCTCGCCGCCCAGGTCAACCCCGTCCCGCCGCAGCGCGAGATGGACATGCTGCTGACCGCTGGCGAGCGCATCTCCAATGCGCTCGTTGCCATGGCGGTGGAGTCCTTGGGCGCGCAGGCGCAATCCTTCACCGGCTCCCAGGCCGGCGTGCTCACCACCGAGCGCCACGGAAACGCCCGCATTGTTGACGTCACCCCGGGCCGCCTTACCGAAGCACTGGAAGAAGGCAAGATCTGCATCGTCGCGGGTTTCCAGGGTGTCAACAAGGAATCGCGTGACGTCACCACCCTCGGCCGCGGCGGTTCAGATACCACCGCGGTGGCGCTGGCGGCAGCGCTCAAGGCCGACGTGTGTGAGATTTATTCCGATGTCGACGGCGTCTACACCGCCGACCCCCGCATTGTCCATAACGCCCAGAAGCTCGAGCAACTCTCCTTCGAGGAGATGCTGGAGTTGGCTGCCGTCGGCTCCAAGATTCTGGTCCTGCGCAGCGTCGAATACGCTCGCGCGTTCAACGTTCCCCTTCGAGTTCGCTCGTCTTATTCAACCGACCCCGGCACGCTGATTGCCGGATCAATGGAGGATATCCCCGTGGAAGAAGCAGTACTAACCGGTATCGCCACCGACCGTTCCGAGGCCAAGGTCACCGTTCTGGGCATCCCGGACCGCCCCGGCGAGGCAGCCAAGGTCTTCCGCGCCATCGCGGATGCTGAGATCAACATTGACATGGTCCTGCAAAACGTTTCCTCCCTGGAATCCGGTACCACCGACATCACCTTCACTTGCCCGCGCTCGGATGGCCCGAAGGCAATGGAGATCCTGGCCAAGCTCAAGGAGGAGGGGCACTGGGCCAACGTGCTTTACGACGACCAGGTGGGCAAGGTCTCCCTCGTCGGTGCCGGCATGAAGTCCCACCCGGGTGTCACCGCTGACTTCACGGAAGCATTGCGTGATGCTGGGGTCAACATGGAGCTCATCTCCACCTCCGAGATCCGCATTTCCGTGCTGACCCGCGAGGCTGATCTCGAAAAGGCAGCCATTGCTTTGCATGAGAAGTTCCAGCTGGGTGGCGAGGAAGAGGCCACCGTTTATGCTGGTACCGGACGCTAAAGTTTAAGGAGTTAAGGTCATGACCACTGTTGCAGTTGTAGGCGCCACCGGCCAGGTCGGCCGCGTGATGCGCACCCTCTTGGAGGAGCGCAACTTCCCGGCCGATACGGTTCGCTTCTTGGCCTCCGCGCGCTCGGCGGGCCAGGAGCTTTCCTTCCGCGAGGAGAAGGTTGTCGTGGAAGATCTGGCGGAGCAAACCGTCGAAAGTCTCGCTGGGATCGACGTCGCTGTGTTTTCCGCCGGCGGTTCCACCTCTAAGCAGTATGCACCGCTCTTCGCCGAGGCCGGTGCCATCGTGGTGGATAACTCCTCCGCATGGCGCAAGGACCCGGACGTGCCGCTCATTGTTTCGGAAGTGAACCCGCAGGAAAAGGGCAACACCCCGAAGGGTATTATCGCGAACCCGAACTGCACGACCATGGCGATCATGCCGGTGACGAAGGCGTTGCACGACGCCGCCGGGCTCACCACCATGCGCGTCGCCTCCTACCAGGCGGTTTCCGGCTCTGGTCTGGCAGGCGTAGAAACCCTGGTTAAGCAGGTGGCGTCTATTGGTGACCGCAGCGTGGAGCTCGTGCACGATGGCTCTGCGCTTGAGGTCTCCGAGGAGGATCTGGGCCCCTACGTCGCCCCGATTGCGTATAACGCGCTGCCACTGGCCGGCAATCTCGTCGATGATGGCACGGAAGAAACCGATGAGGAGCAGAAGCTACGCAACGAG
Source organism: Corynebacterium sp. HMSC074C01 (assembly GCF_001814605.1). Classification (NCBI taxonomy): domain Bacteria; kingdom Bacillati; phylum Actinomycetota; class Actinomycetes; order Mycobacteriales; family Corynebacteriaceae; genus Corynebacterium; species Corynebacterium sp. HMSC074C01. Next base: position 112,203 of record NZ_KV817274.1, read on the forward strand.
TCCCGCAAGATCCTGGGCATCCCGGAGCTGAAGGTCTCCGGTACGTGCGTGCGCATCCCGGTATTCACCGGTCACACCATGGTGGTGCACGCGGAGTTCGAGAAGCCGATTACCCCGGAGCAGGCCCGCGAGGTGCTGTCCTCCGCGCCGGGCGTCAAGGTCGTTGATGTGCCGACCCCACTGGCGGCAGCTGGCATCGATCTCTCCCTGGTTGGACGCATCCGCCAGGACCAGACTGTGGAAGACAATAAGGGCCTCATCTTCGTGGTCTCCGGCGATAACCTGCGCAAGGGCGCTGCGCTCAACACCATTCAGATTGCGGAGCTCTTGGTCTAAGGCCCTAACAACACAAACAGCAAAAAGTCCGCCCCAGATAGCATTCTGGTGGCGGACTTTTCTTCTCTTTTCTAAGCAGGAAACGCTAGTCCTTCGGGACCTCGGGCTTGGTGTGCTCCACAAAGGTCACGGAGGGGTCTGGGTCTTCGCGGTCGTATTCAATCTCATCGTCAGCCTCGAGCTCCTCGTGGATTTCCTCGGCGACGGCAGAGACGAACTCTTCAGTTTCCATGTTGGAGGCCGCTGCCAGCTTGCGCAGCTCGCGCTCGTTCTTCTTGGTGAAGTGCTCGCGCGGGTCCAGGCGGCGCTTGACCAAGGTACGGGCGCGCACGCGGCGGTCAGACTCGGAGGTGATCTTGTCGCGCTGAGTGATCCAGCTGATGACCATGACGGCGATCATGAGCAGGCCAATCCAGCCCAGAATCGGGTAGACGCTGGAAACCAGCTGCTTGAAGCCAATGAAGGAGAGGATGAAGCCCACAACGCAAGCACCCGCGTAGACGGGGTAGAAGAGCTTCGGCTTCTTACGGGTCAAGCGCTTGCCCATGGCGTAGAACATGCCGATGGCGGTATTGAAGACCATGCCGTAGATGATGAAGGTCATGAAGTAGCCCAGGGCCGGGTTCACGTGGTTGATCAGCGTCAGCACCGGCAGGTCCTGCTTGTAGACTTCCGGCGCCACCATGTAGAGGGAAACCACGAGGAGAGCAAGCAGAAGCAGGTAGAAGAAGCCACCGATGAGGCCGCCAATACCGACGGCGCGGTTATCCAGGATGTTGCCGCCGATGACGATGGACATCGAGACCGCGCACATGACGTTGAGGCCGGTGTAGTTCAACGCGGCCAGCCACCAGTTGCTGAGGGGGCTTTCGACGTTGCTGACAGCAAAGTCATTGGCGCTGGACCAATCCACGTCGGTCACGATGATGGTGTAGCCGGTGGCCAGAACCACGAAGATAATGATGAACGGCGTAATCGCGCCGATGACGTTACTGACCTTATCCACATCGAGGAGGCCCACCAGCAGGACGAGCACGAGCATGATGGCGCCGCCGACCCAGATGGGCACGCCCTCGAACTGCTGGCTAATAGTGGAGCCACCACCGGCGAACATGACGAAGCCGATGGAGAACAGAGTGGCCAACGTTCCCCAGTCCAAGATTCGGGAGACGATGGGCCCGCTGATGTTGTCATAGACTGCCGTGTGCTCGTCGGCCTGGAAGTAGGAGCCAAGCTGCAAAATGGCCACACCAGTAATAATCATGAGGGCGGAGGCGAGAAGCACGCCCCACAGGCCCATGTTTCCGAAAGCCACGAAGTACTGGAGTGCTTCCTGGCCGGAGGCAAAACCGGCGCCGACGACGACACCAATGAAGGCCATGGAAATGGCCACTGCGCGTTTCCACATAAAGTAAAGAGGTCTCTCAATCTCACACGCGCCGGGGGAATGCCATCACAACCCAAGGTGTGGTGCGGGCAATTGGGAAAGCCTCGCGGGCCCGGTTCGACTATCGATTTATCACGTGTGCCTCGAAAAAGATTAGGTGTGTTCGATAGGTATTTTCCAGCTGAGACCGCGGTTTCTTTAAGGAGCGGCAGTGGCGAGGGTGTGAGAATTTGCCGTTTGGCGCATGTAGGTGCAGGTTCTGTGGCCGACCATGCCCATTTGTAACGGCTCGATAACGATTAGCCGCGTTGGTCGATGAGGTCCTTGCGGGCGCGGGCAACGCGGGAGCGAATAGTGCCCACGCGAACCCCGGCGATCTTCGCGGCCTCCTCGTAGGTGTAGCCCAACACCTGGGTCAGGATGAGGGCTTCGCGGCGGTCGTCCGGGAGGGCGTCGATAAGTGCGCGGGCGTCGATCCACTCGCTCCACGTGCCGGAGTTTTCGGGGGTCGCGGCAAGGGCGGCGGCGTCCTCGTATTCGGTGCTGGACTTGCGTGGGCGGGCCATGTCGTGGCGGATGTTGTCTACCCATACGCGGCGGGCAAGCGAAAGCAGCCATGTGCGCGCTGAGGAGCGGGCGGCGAAGCGGGGGAGTGCGCCGATGACGCGCAGGTAGGTCTCTTGGGTGAGATCGTCCGCGATGTCTGGGCCCCCAAGGTGTGCAAGCAGGCGCCAGACGTCATCTTGGGTGGACTTGATGAACTCCGTGAGGGCTGCGCGATCGCCACGGCCTGCCTTGAGGGCGAGGTCGGTGACGCGCGCATCGTCGCGCTCGGAGTGTCGTTTCACCTCCCATAACTTACCAGTCGGGGGATGAGGGGCTTGGGCACTAGGGGCTCAAGTCCGTGAGCTCTGGCAACCCCAGAAACTGTTGCGTAGGTCATTTTTTATGGCTAGACTATGAAAGGTCCGTGATTGATAATGTAAAGCAAATTATCAACCGATTAGGAGGCATTAACCCCATGACTAACGCTTCGAATGAGTCCGCGGCAGACAAGGTTCTAGATAAGGGGCAGCGCGCCCCAGGCGGCCCGAACACTACCCGCCCTTCCGGTCAGCCGGTTGCTACTGAAAACACCAGCATCACCGCTGGCCAGAACGGCCCGGTAGTGCTCAATGACATCCACCTGATTGAGAAGCTGGCGCACTTCAACCGTGAGCGTGTGCCGGAGCGTACCCCGCACGCTAAGGGCCACGGCGCCTTTGGTGAGCTGCACGTTACCGAGGACGTCTCCGCCTACACCAAGGCAAAGCTCTTCCAGAAGGGCACCGTGACCCCGATGATGGGTCGTTTCTCCACCGTTGCCGGCGAGCAGGGCTCCCCGGATACCTGGCGTGACGTCCACGGCTTCGCGCTGCGTTTCTACACCGAGGACGGCAACTACGACATCGTGGGTAATAACACCCCGGTCTTCTTCCTGCGTGATGGTATTAAGTTCCCGGACTTCATCCACTCCCAGAAGCGTCTGGGCGCCAACGGCCTGCGCGATGCTGACATGCAGTGGGATTTCTGGACCCGCAACCCGGAGACCACCCACCAGGTGACCTACCTCATGGGTGACCGCGGTACCCCGAAGACCACCCGCCACCAGAACGGCTACGGCTCCCACACCTTCCAGTGGGTCAACGAGTCCGGCGATGCCTTCTGGGTGAAGTACCACTTCAAGACCCGCCAGGGCGTGGAGAACTTCACCGACGCTGAAGCTACGGAGATGGCCGGCAAGAATGCTGACTACCACCGCGAGGACCTCTACAACGCCATCGAGGAAGGCAATTTCCCGGTCTGGGACGTCAAGGTTCAGATCATGCCGGTGGCGGAGGCTGAAGAGTACCGCTTCAACCCCTTCGACCTGACCAAGACCTGGTCCAAGAAGGATTACCCGCTGGTGGATGTCGGATACTTCGTACTCAACCGCAACCCGCGCAACTTCTTCGCGCAGATTGAGCAGGTTGCCCTGGATCCGTCCAACATCGTCCCGGGCATTGGCCTGTCCCCGGACAAGATGCTGCAGGCACGCGTCTTTGCGTACGCTGACCAGCAGCGCTACCGCATCGGGCCGAACTACAAGCAGCTGCCGGTGAACCAGCCGCTCAACCAGGTCAACACCTATGAGCACGAGGGCCCGATGCAGTACCTGTTCAACGCCCCGGAGGATCCGGTCTACTCGCCGAACCGCCACGCCAAGGGCGGCGGCTACATGGACGGCGATGAGAACCTGCGCTTCAAGGAGCAGGAGACCACCACCGCTCCGGATCTCTACGTCAACCCGGATCCGGCAGGCATCGACCTGGATCGCGCGCCCTACGTCCGCCACGCCGAGGACAACGACACCGTACAGGCCACCGACCTGTACGAGAACGTCTATGACGACGGCGCTAAGGAACGCCTGGCGGACAACATCACCAACGCTATGGCCGGTGTGTCCCCGGAGACCGAGGAGCGTGTCTACGCTTACTGGGACGCTGTCTCCCCGCAGCTGGGCAAGCGCGTGCGCGAGCTCTTTGCTGAAAAGAAGTAGGGATTAACACAGGAGTGTTAATCCCGTCGCATCGGTGAGCTAATCAGCCCCGCCAGGTTCATTCCTGGCGGGGCTTTTCCGCGCGCCTGACCGCTTTTGTGCAGCGTGAACGATAGTTTCTTTTACATGACCTCACGCCTAGCCAGCCCTGCAGATGCCAACCGGAAAATTGGCGCCCGCGCTCTCATCCTCACCCTCGTGCTCATCCTGCCGCTCATCATCGGCGCGGCCGTTGCTGCCGTATCCGAATGGCAACCAGCCGAGACCTGGTCCCAGGAACAGGCGGGTGCGCCCAGCGATGGCACCATTGATCCGGCTGAGCTTTACGACGTCGCCCGTGCCCTCTCCGAAGCCAACGCCCAGGCCGGCTTCCTGGCTAATGGCACGCAGCAGCTTGCCGACGGCACCGGCGAGCTGCAGGATGGCGCCGGTGAGCTCGGCGGCGGAGTAGACAAGCTGGCAGGCGGCTCGCAAGAGCTTTATGACGGGCTCGTGCAGCTACAGTCCGGCACCGCCCAGCTGGGCAACGGTGCTACCGAGCTGGCTGATGGCGTCGGTGGAGCCGTCGACCAAGTCATCGGTCTCGGGGTGGTTCGCGGACAGATCCTGCAGGCAATCGACGGGACCCTCAAGGACCTTGAAGGCAACAACTCAGCGGAGGCGAAGAATATCCGCTCGCAGCTCGGTGATCTGCGCGGCCAGGTGGAGAATTTTCAGTTCGACCAATCCGTTCAGGACCAATTGACGCAGCTCAAGGATGGATCGCGTGAACTCTCCAACCAGCTGGCCGTGAACGGCTATGCCTATCACGATGGTGTCTACCAAGCCACGGAGGGCGCAAAGCAGCTCAACGCAGGTATTGGTGAGCTCAACGCCAAGGTCGATGAGGCCTTGAAGGGCGTGGACAAGCTTGTGGAAGGAGCAGAGAAGGTCGACGGCATGGCCAAGCAGAACCAGACCAAGGTGCAGGGCGCGCAGCGTGCGATGCCGACTGTCGCCGGGCCCGCCGAGGGCGAAAGTGAACCCGCTCAGCTGCTCAGCCCCATCGTTGCTATGCTCCTCGCTGCTATCGCGGTTCTGGGCGGGGGCGTTATCGGTGCTCTGCTCACGCGCATGGAGCGCCGCATCCTCGTGCTGCTTGGCGGCGCGGTGCTCATTGGCGTCGTGGTGGGCCTGCTCGTTGCGCTCCTGGCTACCGGCGTGACCGCGGCCGCAGTGGCCTGGGCGGGGCTCGCGGCGGCGGGGGCCGGGGTGGCGTCGGCAAGCATGGTCTATGCGCTCGTGCGCTGGCTTGGTGCAGGCGGCTGGTTCCTGGGTAGCGTACTCGCCGTGGCACAGGTCGGCGTCGTGGGATGGGCCTGGAAGGCGGCGTCCACCGGCACCGATCTCAACGCCGCGATGAGCGCGTTCGTGCACCTTTTCCCCATGCAGTGGGCCACCTCCGCCATCACCGTGGCGGGCAATGGTGGGCAGTCCCCACAGCTGTGGATGGCCCTGGCCATTTTGGGGGTAATCGCGGTGGCGGCCTTCGTGCTCGTGGGGGCACCTGCTGGGCGAGCAGACAAAGAAAAAGCCTAGCTCACGGCCCTGCGGCCGGGCTATCGCATAAGTGTCAAGATACGTTACTCGCTTTTCCAGATTTTGCTACCGCTGTGAATGAAAAGAGTGCTAGAGTAAGAGGCGCTCACAAAGCCTACTTAGGGGGTAGGCAAACGGTTTCTCCAATCCGTTGTGAGTGATAGGGAATAGGGGCGACGCGGCTGCTGTAGGGGCGCCGCGTCGTTTCCAATTGCGGGGGTAAAATCGGCCGCACTGACCGCTCAGGAATTGGAGAATCACCGTGACCGACTCCCGCGATATCAAACCTTTTGCTGCCAGCCGCGGCCCCAAAATAACATCGGTCGACGCCATCGTCGGTGCGGCCATGGTGGGCGGTCTGTTGCTTGGGGGAATCGGTGCGGGTGCGGGCTTGGCGGTCTTCGATGAGCCCGAGCGCTCCGACTACGTCATGCAGCCCGCGCAGCGAGAAGTGCAGGCTGACATCATGGACCCGGACGATGTGCTCACTCCGCAGGAAGAAGAGCGCATGCTTAACGACGTCTCCCGGATCGCCGCCCCCGACGTGGTCCAGGGGCTGCACTACATGGTCTTTGCCAAGAACCAAGAGAATGTGAATGACTCCGTGGAGGAGTACCTGCGCGATAATCACCCTGAGCTCATCGGCAAGGATAAGTTTGCTGATGGCCAGGTCTTCGTCGGCGTGGGCCTCGACCCGCGCCAGACCTTCGTCTTTGCGGGTGAGGACGTGGCTGAGCAGATGAAGCTGCGCAAAGGTGACAGCCACTTAGAGCAGTCCGTCGAAGCCATTAAACCGGGCGTGCGGGATGACAACATTCCTGCTGGTCTCTTTGCGGGTGCCGCGGCAGCGATCGATGTGGACCGTGCTGCGGACACCCAGTACGAGAGTGCGAAGGGTGACCGCATTGGGGCGGCCATTGGCCTCGGGGCTGCGGGCCTGAGTGTCGGCGGGGCAGGCGCGGGTATCGTCGGCGGTGCTCGCCGCAGCCGGCAGAAGAAGGCCCAGCAGGCACGCGAGGATTGGGACTACGTGTCGCAGACCTATACCGATGTGGCGCAGCGCCTGCGGGAGATCGATATCCGGGCGCACTCGTTGCAATCGGGTCTGGTGGATGAGCGCTTGCGTGAGGACTGGGAGAGCCTGCGCGATGATTTCCTGGCCATCGATTCCCAGGTGGGCTCCCTTATGTCGATTCCGGCCGATGCGCCGGATGAGCAGTTCCGCTCACATGCCGAGCCCATCGCCCACGCGCGCGAGCTGTGCGAGCGCGTGGAAACCGCCGAGGCCAACATTGACAAGCTGCACCGCGTCGAGAGCGCGGATGCTGACGTGCGCCGCTTTGAGCTCTATGAGCTGGGTAAGGACCTGGCCCAGGCGGGCTACTTGGCAGCGGACATCGACTCAGCGTTTGAGCGCCACGCAAAGGAGCTGGAAGACACCGCCGTGGCCCTGTCCCAGGAACCAAACCACCCGCAGTTCATGGAACGCTACGTGGAGCTCTTGGACCGCACCGCGCTACTCTCTGAGCACCTGCAGGCGCAGCTGCAGAAGCGCAACGAGGCCGACGAGCGCCCGGAGCGCACGCGCATCTATGACTCCAACTTCTTCGCCGGTTCCGGCTACCACGGCTACGTGCCCTTCTACGTTGTGAGCACCTGGGACAGCGATGCCACCACCACCCGCGATAGCTCCTCCAGCAGCGGCGGCGTCAATAGCGGGTTTAGCTCGGGCTTTTCCGGGTCGGGTGGTTCTTCGAGCTTCTAGGCGGGCCTGCCCCGCCCCCGCTGGGGCGCTGGTGAAAACGCAAAAGAACCCGCAGTTTCCTGCGGGTTTGTGGTCGGGATAACAGGATTTGAACCTGCGACCTCTTCGTCCCGAACGAAGCGCGCTACCAAGCTGCGCCATATCCCGGTGTCTCGCTCTAAGCGGTACCGGAATACTGTAACTCACCCTGGTCTGAAAGGACAAAACGGCAGCGTGGAGGGGGTATACCTAGGCGGCCTTTTCGGTGATGCGTAGCAGCGTGGCCGACGGGCGGCAGAACACTCGGAAGGGAACGAACTTCGAGGTGCCCAGGCCATTGGAGACGTGCATGTACATCTCTCCGAAACGGTGCAGGCCCTCCGCGCGAACGCGGTCGATGCCGCAGTTGGTCACGATGGAGCGCGAACCCGCCACCTTGAATGGCAGGCAGAGCTGACCGCCGTGCGTGTGCCCGGACAGGGACAGTTGGTAGCCGTCGGCGGCGAATTTCTTCAGGACGCGGGGTTCCGGGGAGTGCAGGAGCGCCAAGGAAAGGTCGGCATCCTCGTTCGGGGCGCCGGCAATCTCCGAGTAGTCATCCAAATCATGGTGTGGGTCATCCACGCCGGCGGCAGCGAGGCGGACGTCGCCGACCTTGAACTCCACGCGGGCCTGGTTGGCGTCGTGCCAGCCATGCTCGAGGAAGGCCGCGCGCATGCCCTTCCACGGCAGGTTCACGTAGGAGGGTTCGTTCTTCTTCCCGACCAGGTAGTTGAAGGGGTTCGGGATGCGCGGCGCCCAGTAGTCGTTGGTGCCAAAACAGAACATTCCCGGGCGGCTCAGCAGCGGGCCCAGGGCGCGGAGGACCTCTGGGACCGCGCGCTCGTCGGAGAGATTGTCACCGGTGTTGATCACCAAGTGCGGGTCAAGGTCATCGAGGCCCGAGACCCACTCGATTTTGGCGCGTTGGCCCGGAATCATGTGGAGGTCGGACACGTGCAGGATACGGAACTCGGACTCCTCGCGCAGCGTACCGGGCTCCAGTAGCGGCAGGGTGTACTCCTTGAGCTCGAACTTGGTGAGCTCTGAATTCGCCCATGCGGCAGTGCCCAGACCAGCGGCGGCGAGTCCGCCAAGGACAGGGTAAATCTTCACCCTCACCACACTACCTGGGCTGGCAGGCGTAGATTGAAGGGCATGAGTGAGTTGAAAGAAACTATCCGTGCTGACCTCAAGACCTCGATGAAGGCCAAGGACAAGGCCCGCACGAGCGCCATCCGTTCTCTGCTTTCTGCCATCCAGGCAGAGGAAACTTCTGGTTCTCGCCATGAGATCACCGATGAGGACATTCTCAAGGTCATCGCCCGCGAGATTAAGAAGCGCCGCGAGTCCGCAGAGGTCTACGCAGAAAATGGCCGCCCGGAGTTGGCGGAGGAAGAGCTTGCTGACGTCCCCTTCTTCGAGGCCTACCAGCCAGAGCAGCTTGACGACGACTCCCTGAACACCCTCGTCGCCGAATCTATCGCCGAGGTTGAGAAGGATTCTGGCGAGCCGGTGACCATCAAGCAGATGGGCAACGTCATGAAGGTGGCCACCGCTAAGGCCGCCGGCCGTGCTGACGGAAAGCGCCTGTCCACCGCAGTGAAGGCCGCCCTCAACTAACGCGCTAGCGCAGGAGCGCAAGCATCCTGCGCTCTAGCGCCTTGTCACGCTTTAGCTCCTCTTCACGCTCTAGCGCTTGGCGCTAGAGCCCGAAGAAGCTCCGCACGTCATTCGTGAAGCGGTCGACATCCTCTTGGGTGAATAGCGGCTCAGACTGCGAGGGCTGGCCGCCTCCAGTATCGCCTTCACCGTCACCGCTTGGTGCGGACGGTGTGCCGTAGGTGGAGTCCCAGGCTACTTGGTCCGAGCTCGCGGAAGAGGAGTCGCTTGCGGAGCCGTCGGAAAGCTGGAGCGTGACCTCCGCGCCCTTCTTCGCGCCGGATGGGCCCGTGATGACGCGAACTACCTTGCCGTATCCCACACCGGGTGCGGGCACCTCGGTGGTTTTGACTGAATAGCCGGCCTTCTCCAGAGCGGAGCGGGCTTGGCTTTCGGACTTGCCCTTCAGTCCGTCGATAAGCGGCGACACCGTGCCGGAGTCGTAGGCGCGGTCATAGTCCGGCACCGTGCCCTTCTGCGCTTCGGGGACGCGCGCGGCCATGGTGTAGAAGGTTGCTGCTGGCTCCTTGCCGCCGAAGAGGTTGCCGCTGGCGCACTGGCGCACTGGGCCGGTGCACAGCGGGCTCGTGGTGGTCCCGTCATTGTAGATATACGGTGCGGCAGCGACCGCCGAGTTGAAGCCCAGGAATGCCGAGGACTGGTTGGACTCCGTGGTACCGGTCTTCGCGGCGGCCTGACCACTGAAGCCGGCAGCGCGTGCCGAGTCGGCGGCGGTGCCCTTTTCGGTATCGGCCGTCATGTTGTTTTCCAGCGCCTTCGCAACTTCCTTGCCCACTGCGCGCTCGCACGGCGTGTGCTTGAGGTAGACCTCGTTGCCGTGGGAGTCCGTGACTTCCTCAATGGGGTTGGGCTCGCACCACATGCCTTGCGAGGCCACAGTCGCGCCCACGTTGGATAGCTCCAGCGCGTTCACTGCCGTGGGGCCGAGCGTGAAGGAGCCCAGGTTGGATTCCTTGATGTGGTCGGCGATGGAAGTTTCGCCGTCGTAGCTGCCGGGTTCTTCATAAGAACGCAGCCCGAGCTTAACGGCGATGTCGACTTGACGCTCGACGCCCAGTTGCTCGGTGAGCTGGATGAAAGGGGTATTGGGGGAGTAGGCCAGCGTGTCCTGCATGGTCATCGTGGGGGCGTAGTTGCCGGAGTTTTCCACGCAGTACTTGTTGGGTGGGCAGTTAGCAGCGCCGCCGTATCCTAGCCCTTCCGCCTCGTAGCGCTTCGGCACAGCTAGCTTGTCCTTGATGCCGTAGCCTGCCTCCAAAGCCGCTGCGGCGGTAAAGAGCTTGAACACCGAACCGGCACCGTTGCCCACCAGTGAATTCGGCTGAGGGAGGAGGGTTTCGTTGTTATCGAGGTCGAGCCCGTAGGTGCGCGATGAGACCATGGCCAGCACCTTGCGGGTACTGGTGCCCGGCTGGATGACGTTCATGACCTCCGCCACGCCTTCCGCATCCGGGGCGGTATGGCTGCGCACCGCGTTGAGCGCTTGGTCCTGGACGTCGGGGTCAAGCGTGGTCTTGACGGTTAGTCCGCCGCGTGTCAGGTGCTCGCGGTCGATGCCCTTTTCGTTGAGGTACTCCAGCACGTAGTCACAGAAGAAACCGCGATCGCCCGCGCCGATACAGCCGTTGGCCAGGGTGGCGGGGCTATCCAAGACACCCAGGGGTTCCTGGGCGAAGGAATCGGCGTCCTCCTGGGAGAGGGAACCGGTGTCGGCCATGGCTTGGAGAACCATGTTGCGGCGTTCGATGACGCCTTCCTCGTTGGTATAGGGGTTGAGATACTCCGAGGACTGCACTATGCCGGCGAGCATTGCTGCCTGCGGCACCGTGAGGCTCTCGGCACTAGTTCCGAAGTAGGTGCGGGCCGCAGCCTCAACGCCATAGGCGTGGTTACCAAAGGGCACGAGGTTGAGGTAATTAGCCAGGATCTCATCCTTGGAAAGCTTGGCGTCGATATCCGTGGCCATACGCATCTCGCGTAGCTTGCGGGCCACGGACCGTTCCGTCGCGGCCTGGCGTTCCTCGTCGGTCGTTGCATTGACCAAGAGGAGATAATTCTTCACATACTGCTGGTCCAGCGTCGACGCACCCTGGGAGACGCCGCCCGCGGCCAAATTGGTCCACAAAGCGCGGAGATTGCCCTGCAGATCGACGCCCTCGTGCTCATAGAAGCGGCGGTCCTCGATGGCCACGACCGCTTGCTTCATGGCATCCGAGATTTCATCCGGCTGCACCGGATGTCGGCGTTGCTCGTAGATATAGGCAAGGGTGTTGCCCTTGGCATCCAAGATGGTGCTCACACCAGGGGCTTCGCCGTTGGTGAGATCCTGGATGTCCGATTGCATCGTGTCGTTCGTCCTGGCCACGGCAACGCCACTGACGCCGGCGACGGGGGCGATGGCCAGCGCGATGAGGATGCCGACCAGTGCTGTGGACAGGACGAGCTTTCCCAGGGATTTGATCACAGTCACCCTCCACACACTAGTGGTTCAGGTGCAGATCCGGGAGACCCCCCTAAAGTGTGACCTGTTAGACAGGGATACCGGTCTGTGAATAGACTTACCAAGGGTACATAATATTCCGTCGAGTAGAGGGTTATTCACGATCTTCACCTTCGACGGGGGTGAGCTTGGAAGGAGTTACCTAGCCGTGACAGTCAGTGTCAAAGGTGCAGGACGGTCCACAATGCTAAAGAACGCCTCGTTAACTACTGAGCGTGGTGAGTGGGTTACCCAAGCTAAGTGCCGCAATGGCGACCCTGATGCACTTTTTGTGCGAGGGGCAGAGCAGCGAAAAGCTGCGGTGATTTGCCGCCACTGCCCGGTGCTCAATGAGTGCCGCGCGGATGCTCTGGATAACCGCGTGGAGTTTGGCGTGTGGGGCGGCCTCACGGAGCGTCAGCGCCGTGCCCTTCTACGCAAGAACCCGCACATCACTAGCTGGGCTCACTACCTTGCTGAGGGTGGCGAACTCATCGGTATTTAGTAGCATTGATTCCATGACTAAATGGGAATATGCCACCGCGCCGGTTCTTACGCACGCGACGAAACAAATCCTCGATTCCTGGGGTGAGGACGGCTGGGAGCTCGTCACCATCACCCCGGGCATGAACCCGGAGAATGTTGTCGCCTATTTCAAGCGCCCTCTGGAGGAATCCTAATGGGTGCGCTTGCCCGCCTTGAAGAGCTCGGCGTCGAGCTGCCTTCCGTTGCTGTTCCTCTCGCTTCCTATATCCCGGCTACCCAGGTGGGCAACCAGGTCTGGACATCTGGCCAGCTGCCTGTTGTGGGCGGGGAATTGCCTGTCACCGGCAAGGTCGGCGCAGAGGTAAGCCTCGACAAGGCACAGGAATTGGCGCGCACGGCGGCGCTGAACGCATTGGCTGCCATCGATGGCCTCGTGGGGCTTGACCGCATCACCCGCGTGCTAAAGGTGGTCGGTTTCGTAGCTTCGGATCCCTCCTTCACGGATCAGGCCGCAGTTATCAATGGTGCCTCGGATTTCCTCGGTGAGGTCTTCGGGGACGCTGGGATCCACGCGCGTTCTGCGGTGGGGGTAGCGGTCTTGCCGAAGGATTCCCCCGTTGAGATTGAAGTCATCGTAGAAATCGCTGAGTAATCGGATAGGGTTAGAACCATGGAGCATCCTGCATATAGCCAACTGCGTCCCGTGAGCCAGTCCGTCGGTGTCGTGCTGTGTGACAACCCCAGCTACACCGCCTTGGAGGGCACCAATACGTGGATCATCCGCGCCGGAGAAGATTCCCGCGCCATTGTGGTCGATCCGGGCCCGGAGGATGAAGGTCACCTCAATGTTGTGACCGCGAAAGCGGGCGAGGTGGCGTTGATCCTTCTTACCCACCGCCACGATGATCACGCATCGGGCGCCCAGCGTCTGCGCCAGCTCACTGGTGCCCCCATCCGCTCTTTCGATCCGAATTACTGCAACGGAGGGGACGCGCTTGTCGACGGTGAAGTGATCACCGTCGACGGCATCACCCCGCAGCTTGAGGTGGTCCATACCCCGGGCCACACTGCAGATTCGACCTGCTTCTTCGTGTGGTCGGCGGAAGCGAAGAACTCCATGCTGGAGGGCATTCTGACCGGCGATACCATCGCCGGCCGCCACACCGTGCTGCTGTCTGAGACCGATGGTGATTTGGGTGCTTACCTGAAGACGTTGGATCTTCTTGAAGAGCGTGGCAAGGATGTGGCGCTTTTCCCGGGACACGGCCCGGACTTGGAGGACACCTCTGCGGTTGCCCGTAAGTACATTGACCGCCGCCACCACCGCCTGGACCAGATCAAGGAGGTCCGCGGGCGCCTTGGTGAGGACGTCGACGTTAAGACTCTCGTCGATGAGATGTATGACGACGTTGACCCGGTTCTGCGTCACGCAGCTGAGCAGTCGACGCGTACCGCGCTGAAGTACCTCGCGACTGAGCAGTAATCTGAAAACCACTAAGTCCCCCGATAATCTCGGGGGACTTCTTCGTAGATTATGCGGTGCGCTCGACGCACCGCATGCTAGCGCGCGCGGCGGGCCAAGTGCTCGGTGTCAACGATGAGCACCGACTTGCCCTCCAAGCGGATCCAGCCGCGGTGGGCGAAGGTGGCCAGCGCCTTGTTCACGGTCTCGCGGGAAGCGCCGACGAGCTGGGCGATCTCTTCTTGGGTGAGGTCGTGGTTCACGCGGAGCGCACCACCCTCCTGCACGCCGAAGCGGTTAGCCAGCTGCAGCAGGGTCTTGGCCACGCGGCCCGGAACGTCGGTGAAGATGAGATCCGCCAGGTTGGCGTTGGTGCGGCGCAGGCGGCGGGCCAACACGCGCAGCAGCTGCTGGGCAATCGCCGGGTGATCGGCTACCCACTGCTTGAGCATCTCGGAGTTCATCGTGGCGGCGGTAACCTCGGTGACGCACACTGCGGACGAGGTACGCGGGCCCGGATCGAAGATGGAGAGCTCACCGAACATGTCAGACGGGCCCATCACGGTCAGCAGGTTCTCGCGGCCGTCCGGGGCGTGGCGGGCGAGCTTAATCTTGCCCGAGGTAATGATGTAGAGGCGGTCTCCCGGCTCACCTTCCTCAAAAATGGTGGTGCCGCGCGGGAAACGGACGGTTTCCATCTGCTCAATAAGGTTCTGTACTGCTACCGGATCGACGCCCTGGAAAATACCAGCGCGCGAGAGGATATCCTGTACGCCTTCCACTGTTACTCCTTAAAGCTTGCGCAGCCCGGAAAACACTGGGACACAAGCTGGTTTGGTTTATGTTGACGCACCTAGACTCCAGTGCGCCACGAGGCACTGCACAACATCATACAGTGTAATTAGTCACTATTTCCACCAACGTGAAAAATAATCACACGCCTTGATTAATCCTCGAAGGCCGTCGCTTCTAGCTTCTCCATGAGAATGGCAAAGAGCGCGAGGCACAGCGGCACGAAGAGGACGAGTGAAATCATGCTTCCCATTCTAACTGCCGTCACTAAAGTTACTTCTATGTCCCCTGACCTTTCCACACAGCATGACGACGATACCGAGGCAGCGCGCATTGTCCATATCCGCACCGCCCTCGCGCAGGAATATCCCGACGCCGACTGCGAGCTAGATTTCACCTCCCCGCTAGAACTGCTCGTAGCGACAGTTCTCTCCGCGCAGTGCACGGATGCCCGTGTCAACCAGGTCACCCCGGAGCTTTTTGCTCAGTATCCTTCCGCACCGGATTATGCAGCTGCGGACCGCGCCGATCTCGAGCGCATCCTCCGCCCCCTCGGATTCCAGCGCGCAAAGGCTGGCCACTTGTTAGGCATCGGGGAAAAGCTCGTCGCAGATTTCGACGGGCAGGTGCCCCAAGGGATCGACGAGCTGACCTCCTTGCCGGGCGTCGGCCGCAAAACCGCACTGGTGGTGCGCGGAAATGCCTTCGGGCTACCGGGAATCACGGTGGACACCCACGTCACGCGCTTAAGCCAGCGGCTCGGTCTGACAGGGGCGAAGACGCCGCGGGCAATTGAGAGGGACGTCGCCAAGCGCGTGCCCGAAGAGGAACAGACAGTGTTTTCGCACCGCCTCATCCTCCACGGGCGGCGCGTGTGCACCGCCCGGAAGCCGAAGTGCGCGGCCTGCGTCCTTGCGCCATGGTGCCCGTCGCGGGGTTAAGGTGGAGCAATGAGCCAATATTCTCGGTGGCCTGGATACGTGAAGGCGAGCATCGTTGCCATTGTCGCGCTGGCAGCACTCGCATTCGTTGGCGTGGTGAATCTCCTTGAGGATGATGAGCCGGAGGTCCCCGTCCCCGAGGCGCAGGAGCAAGAGGTAGCTAAGCGCCCCAAGTGCCCCGAAGGGCCCATCGCTGGCGTGGACCTTCCTTGCCTGGGCGCGGCCGGTACCGCGGCGGCCAAGAACGTTCAGATCGTCACGTTGTGGGCATGGTGGTGTGAGCCGTGCCGTACGGAGCTGCCCTTTTTCGAAGACCTTGCGCGCTCGCACTCTACGTGGAATGTCGTCGGCGTGCATGCGGATGCCAACGCCGCTAACGGGGCGGCGCTTTTGAACGATCTGCAGGTCAATATCCCCAGCTACCAGGACGATGATGGAGCCTTCGCTGGCGAGCTCGGGCTGCCGGGCGTCATCCCAATCACCCTCGTGGTGCGCGACGGCATAGTGGAGGAGAAGTTTATTAAACCTTTTACCTCCGCAGAAGAATTGGAGGAGGCCGTCGAGGAGGTTCTTAAGTGAGCCGCCTGTTTCCCGCGCACGCCCCTGAGTGGCTGCGTCCCGCGCTTGGGGTCGATACCAACAAGATACAAGAGCGCCTCATCCGGCACCTCCCGGCCGCTCGGCGCCGCCGCGAATCGGCAGTGTTGGTGCTGCTGAAAGGCACGAGTTTTGAGGATGGCGAGGTGCTGCTCACGCACCGCTCGCCCTCGATGCGCTCGCACTCCGGCCAGATTGCATTTCCTGGTGGGCGCAAGGATGAGGAGGACACCTCGCTTGTCGACGCCGCCCTGCGCGAAGCCGAAGAAGAAACCGGCCTCGATCGCTCCACCGTTACTCCTCTTGAGCAGTGGGGCAAGCTGGATATCCCGGCGACCGGCAACACCGTGAGCCCCGTCTTGGCGTATTGGCATAAGCCAGGCACCGTGTGGCCGGCGAGTCCGGCGGAGACAGACGACGTCTTTACCGTCCCGCTGCGGGAACTGGCGGATCCTGCCAACCGCCTGATGGTGGGCTTTAGCCGATGGAAGGGGCCAGCGTTTCGGACACGCGGCTACCTGGTGTGGGGTTTTACCGCGGGAGTGCTCTCTGGGCTGATGGACCATGCGGGGTGGAGTGTGGAATGGGATAAGAAAATGGTTCATGATCTGCGTGACTCACTTGATCGCTCTTTGAATAATGAGAAGATAGGCTAGTTCTGCTCCTTTTAGCCCTTAAGAAAGTATTCCCCCCTGTGTCCTTAGCCGTTGACGTTCTGATCGTGATTGCCGTGCTCCTCGCCGTGCGCGTGGGCTGGCGGCAGGGGGCTTTGGCAGCGGTCCTCGCGGCGGTGGGAATCATCGCGGGGTTGGTGCTGGGAACCGTGCTGGCCCCGCTGGCGATGGGCCTGACTGACCAGGCAGCCGTGCGCTTTTTGCTGGCCGTCGGCGTGCTCATTTTGCTGGTGGGGCTGGGGCAGCTGGTGGGGACGTCGCTTGGCATGGCGCTGCGGGACCGTATGCGTACGCGCTCTGGGCAGCGCGTGGATTCGTCGATTGGCGCGGTGTTCCAAGCTGCGGCGGCCATCGTGGTGATTTGGTTGGTGTCCTTGCCCTTGGCCTCCAATTTGGGTGGTCAGCCGGGGCAGGCGCTGCGTGAATCACGTGTGCTGAGCTCGCTGAATGCGGTGGCGCCTTCGCGCTTGGCGGCGCTGCCGAATGGCTTGGCTGCGCTCCTCAACGAGTCCGGGTTGCCGCCGTTGGTATCGCCCTGGCAGCGATCTGGCGCCGATGTCGAGGTGGATGCGCCGGCGGTAAACATTGGGGATCCCAAACTCGCAGAACGCGTGCGGCCTTCCGTCATTCACGTGCTGGGTGATGCCGAGGCATGCTCGCGCCGCCTCATGGGCTCGGGCTTTGTGACGGAGCCGGACTACGTCATCACGAACGCCCACGTGGTGGCGGGCACGGATAAGGTTCGCCTCGATACGGTCCTTGGCCTCAAGGAAGCGGACGTGGTGTATTACAACTCGGACGTAGACATTGCTGTGCTGCATAGCCCGGGCCTGGGATTGGATCCTTTGCCGTGGGCGGAACAAGCGGCTGCTACCGGGGACGATGCCATCGTCTTGGGCTTCCCGCAGTCGGGGCCGTTCACGGCGGAGCCGGCGCGCGTGCGCGACCGTCTCACCATCGCTGGTCCGGATATCTACTCCACGGGCCGCGTGGAGCGCGATGCCTACACGGTGCGCGGTAGCATCCGGCAGGGCAATTCCGGCGGTCCGATGATCAACCCGGAGGGTCAGGTGCTCGGCGTTGTGTTTGGTGCTTCCGTGGAGGATTCCGATACGGGCTATGCGCTTACCGCGGACGAGGTGCGCGGCCACGTGGGTGACGTCACGCAGCTTGTCGACGCCACCCCAACCGGCTCCTGCGTCGGCTAAGACCAGGTAGTTTCTTCTTCCGGTTGCGGGGCCCACGGTGCTGTTTTAGTCTCTGTGCTCATGGGGGATATTGAAACCTACATCCGCCTACGCAACTCGGGGATTGCGCTGGTGGAACATATACCTGGCTCACCCGATGAGCTCCGCGCGCTCGGCGCCTCTGCTTCCGATGCTGCCGAGCTTGCCGGCCTGCACCAGG
>NZ_KV817275.1:0-110770 GCF_001814605.1 Corynebacterium sp. HMSC074C01
GACCTTATCCGTCACCACAGAAGCATCCGGGTTCGAAGGAGGAGTTACATCCTCCTCAGTCACGGTGATCTCCACCGAAACCTCATCAGTAGAACCATCCGGGTAGGTCACAACAACCGGAACGGTGATCTTGTCACCAGGCTTAGCATCCTCAGGAACCGCAACCTTAATGGAGCCGTCCTCATTGACGGTCACGCCATCGAGAGGATTGTCACCCGGCTTGAAGGTCGTGCCATCAGGGGCATCGGTCGGGTTACCGTCCTTGTCCTTAAACTCCGGAGCCGGAACAGTTACATCCTCGCCAGGCTTACCAGAACCATCCTCATAACCAGGCTCAAAGGTCTCATTGTCCTTTGCAGCAGGTGCATCCAGGTCAAACTTCGCAGGAACCTCGCGAGATACCGGGTCGGCCCCCTCAGCCGGGGTCCAAGTAACCTTTACCAAAGCCTCATTTTGGCCCTCAACCTGCTTATCTGCAGGCCAGGTGATAACACCGGTCTTATCGTCGATTTCCAGGCCCAGCTTCTCGGCAGCGGCAGGATCTACGAACTCGAAAGTTGTACCTTCCGGTACCTTCTCTTCGGTATCAGTATTCGGGTTGTCGAAGGAAGGCTTTACTTCAAGATCCTTTTCCTTGGCAGTCCCCTTGGTCTCGTCGTAGTTCACGACGGTCGGGTCTGCCAAGAAGGAGTCGGCCAAAAGGAGGGTGCCCGTTGGCTTACCCGAAGCATCGGCGGCGAATACCTGAGAAGAGTATACAGTCGGCTTGGAGAGATCGTTCGGAACGGTGAAGTCGCAGGACTCCAGCTCGCCGAGCTCGTTAGCGGTAACGGTGCAGAATTCACCAGTGGATTCACCGTCGGCAAACCACTCAATAGCGTACTCCTGGTTGGGAACCAAACCAGTGGTCTTCGACTTAGCGGTATCACCAGGAGCTGCAATAGCAGACGCGTTATCGTAGTTGATTACGTCGTGAATCGGGCGCGGAGTCAGCAGAGCGAAGTTCTGGACAGAAATATTCGCTGACGTGTTCGCTTGGCCGAGGAACCATTCATTCGAGGGCTGGAACATGTTGTCCTGGTAGTTACCCATCCACAGGTCGCGGTTCTCACCAACTACCGGATACAGGTACATATAGTCCTCGTTGATGTGGCGGTGACGCTGGCCAGCTGTACCGTTCCACTGCATCAGATTGCCATGCTCTTCTTCCTCAGCAGAAACGAGCTTGCCCCACTCCTCATCAGTGGTCTGCTTTCCCTTTTTGTCGTGAGTTGCGCCATACAAGCCAGCAAACGGCAGGTAGAAGGTACCATCATCCTTTACATAGGCTACGCGCGACTCAGCAATGTGGGATCCTACGCCGTGCTCAGCCTGGTACTTGTCGACGATTTCCTTTTGTGCGACACGGAACTGCTCACGAGTGTAGTTCTTGTTGGAGTCCTTCCAAGCATCGAACTGACGGGCCACTTCGTCGTTAACATAAGACCCAACAACCTTAACGTCGGTAGCAGCTCGGTCTGAAGAATCCTTAAAGTATCTCTGCGCTAGGGTGCCACCGTTTTCGTTATTCTCCCACCAAACACTGCCACGCGCCGTGCCGAAGATACCACCCTCTGGCCACTTCTTATCGACAGTGGGCGCTTCGGTCCACTCAGTTTCAGGCTTGGCGAGCCAACCATCCACGTTCGGACGCTCCTGGAATACTACCTTGGCGCCCACGATGCGGTTAATGCCAGCCGTAAAGTCCCAGCTTTCCCATTTACGGGTCAAACGGTTGTGGAAGCGGCCGCTGTACATGTCGCCACCGCCTGCTAGCGTGTACTTTGCCGGATCCGGGTTCTCAGCCCAGGTTCGAACCTGGAACTTCGAATCTCCGGCCAGTTTAAACTCGATAGGGTTACCCAGGCCATCCTTCGGCGCATTAGAGAGGTCGAAGACGAACTTGCCCTCGGAATCCGATGTGGTGTAGTAGATTGGCGAAACTTGACCCTTGCCATTGACGTACTGCAAGAAGACCTTGACACCAGACATAGCTTCGTCAGCTTCATTCTGGGCCTCCGGGCCGGAGTCGCGATCCAAATAGACCGTACCTTGGTATCCCTGCTTCTGACCCCAAGTACCATCTGCTCGGATAGCGGTCGCTTCCGAAGTGCCTCGGGTATCCACACTGGGCTTCTGATCAGGCGTGGCGTCCTGAGCAATAGCTGCCGGCGCAGCATTCGGACTTACGACTGGGTGAACGAAGGGCGCAACCATCGCGACAGAGAGCGCGGCGGCAGCAATCGTCGTACCACGGCGACGAGCGGAACCGTTGAAACTCTTCAAATCCATGAAGAATCCTTTCATGAGAACAATTAGGGAATGGGTCAACTGCTGCCCTAGGTCAGATTTCGAAGCCTCTTAAGCGTTCCTGAAGGCAGACTGGACTCAAGCTGAGACGTTACCCCCCCCCGCCACTCTCCGCAAGAGCTAATTTCGCCGGCAGTTAACGGTGTCCATGCATGTCACGGAGTTTCCGTAGGTAGAACTCTGTAAAGCTGCAGGCCACAGTCGGCTCCCATGTTCATAACGTTCACAGGTTTATTTAGGTTCGTAATTTGGGCCGCACATAAGTTACCCCCATCAAGGCCCCCATGGAGGGGGCTTGACGGGGGTATCAACCTGAGGTTGAATCTAAGAAGTTTTATAGAACGCCGACCGCACCGCCATGGCAAGAAGGTAGGACACCGGTGCCACGGTCACAACGGTGACGAGTAGCTGAATGACTTCGGCGCGGAATTGGAGCGCGGCAGTCCCTGGAGCGAGGTCGTGGGTGGTGA
The DNA here is from genome assembly GCF_001814605.1 of Corynebacterium sp. HMSC074C01. NCBI lineage: Bacteria > Bacillati > Actinomycetota > Actinomycetes > Mycobacteriales > Corynebacteriaceae > Corynebacterium > Corynebacterium sp. HMSC074C01. The sequence goes on from NZ_KV817275.1 coordinate 2,820, forward strand.
AGGTTGCGATTCCGGTAACGACCACCGCGGCAGCGCCGGACAGTGCGCCGGTAAGAATGGTGAAGCGCTTGTATTTGAAGGCGAGGAAGGCTGCCTCCATTGCCAGGGCGGTAAGGAGGATTGTTGGCCAGCTCAGCTGCTCAAAGCTCCCAACCAGCGCACGGCACAAAATGACGGTCATGACATACCCCACGAACGCCGCACCCGGCTTGCGTGTGGTCAAGGCCGCGCACAGGGCACCCATAAACTGCAGCACCCATAACGCAGAGAGCAGAGCCATAAGGTTGTCCCAACCGAGGGGAATGCCCTCCCCCGTCGCCGCTCGCTGAAAAACGGCGGCTTTTCCCCACAGCAGAAGTGCGCCCATGAGGGAGAAAGCCATGACCACAACGGCGTCAATGCCTGTCCACGTCTTAGTTTTTTCGGCAGTCACAGCCGTGGATGAATTCGTATCCTTGGAGCTCTTGTTGGCGTGGGTCATAGGTTAGGGCCCTTCTTGACAGGAGTGCTGGTGATCTACTGTGTCGTTGGCACTATTCTAAGCAAAGCCAAATAATCCCGCAGTCCAAAAAGACCCGCACCTCTTCCCCACCAGCGTGTGGCGGGGTGAAGTGCGGGTCTTGGTTTCCCTTTGCCGTTAAGGGGCTAAGGACTAGGTCCTAGAAGGTGTAGTCCTCCTCCAGCGGGACGGAAGCGCCGGTGAACTCACCGAAGCCATCGTCGCCGTAGATGGAATCACCGTAGGTCGGGATGGAGTACGCAGCATTGCGTGCGGCCTCAGTCGGCTTGACGCTGATGTTGCGGTAGCGGGAAATACCCGTACCGGCCGGGATCAGCTTACCGATGATGACGTTCTCCTTCAGACCAATGAGCTGATCCGAGCGCTTGTTGATGGCGGCGTCGGTAAGCACGCGCGTGGTCTCCTGGAAGGAGGCCGCGGAAAGCCAGGACTCGGTAGCCAGGGAGGCCTTGGTGATACCCATGATCTCACTGCGCAGCTGAGCCGGCTGGCCGCCCTCAGCAACCTGAGCGGCGTTAACCTGCTTGGCCTCAGAGAGGTCAATGAGGTTGCCCGGGAGCAGGTCGGTGGTACCGGCGTCGATGACGGTACCGCGACGCAGCATCTGGCGGATGATGATCTCGATGTGCTTGTCGTGGATAGCCACACCCTGTGCACGGTAGACGGCCTGAACCTCGTCGATGAGGTGCTTCTCCACACCGCGGCGGCCGAGGACCTCAAGCACGTCGTGCGGGTCAGCCGCACCGCGCATGAGGCGGTCACCGGTGGTGACGTGGTCGCCGTCGCGCAGCGAGCGCTCGATCATGGCGTCCGGGTTGGACTCCATCGGGCGGCGGACCTGAGCCAGGCCCTGACGCTTCGACAGCTTCTCGTAGACCACGTTGTCGGAACCGTCATCCGGGGTGATGGTCAGCGTCCAGAAGTTGCCCTCATCGGACAGGGACACGGTGCCGTCGACGGAGGCGATAGGAGCGCGGTTCTTCGGGTTACGGGCCTCGAAGAGCTCCTGAACACGCGGCAGACCGCCGGTAATATCGCCACCGACACCACCCTGGTGGAAGGTACGCATGGTCAGCTGGGTACCCGGCTCACCAATGGACTGTGCGGCCACGATGCCGACTGCCTCGCCGATATCGACGAGCTTGCCGGAGGCCATGGACTTGCCGTAGCACTTGGCACATACACCGGCCGGGGTCTGGCAGGTCAGCACGGAGCGGACCTTGATCTCCAGAACACCAGCGTTGACGATCTTGCGGCTGAGCTCCTCGGTCAGGTCAGCGCCGGCCTCGGCGATAACCTCACCGTTTTCATCCTTGACGTCATTAGCCACGACGCGGCCGGATGCGGAGGTCTCCCACAGCTCGTGCAGGTCGTAGGAGCCTTCGGCCACCTCGACACCGAGCGGGACGCGCACGCCCTGGCGGGTGCCACAGTCCTCTTCGCGGACGATGACGTCCTGCGCCACGTCCACCAGACGACGGGTGAGGTAGCCGGAGTCAGCGGTACGCAGAGCGGTATCCGCCAGACCCTTACGGGAACCGTGCGAGTTGTTGAAGTACTCCAGAACCGACAGGCCCTCGCGGAAGGAGGTCTTAATCGGACGGGTGATGTAGTCACCCTTGGAGTTCACAACCATGCCCTTCATACCGGCCAGGGTCCAGATCTGACGCATGTTACCGGCAGCACCGGACTTCACGATCATTGGAATCGGGTTGTCGTCGGGGTACAGCTCCTCGACGGCGTTACCCACGGTGTCCGTGGCGTCCTTCCACAGCTCCACCAGGCGGTCGTAGCGCTCGCGTTCGGTCAGGGCACCCTGCTCCCAGTACTTGCGCTCGATGCGCTCTGCTTCCTTCTCATAAGACTCGAGAACCTCGGTCTTGTTCGGCAGAACCAGAACGTCGTGCATGGTGATGGTCACGCCGGAACGGGTGGCCCAGTAGAAGCCCGCGTCCTTCATCTTGTCCAGAACCTGGGCAACGGTGATCATCGGGTACTTGGCAGCGAGGTCATTAATGACGTCACCCAGCAGCATCTTGTTGCCAGCGCCGCCTTTACGGACCATGACGCCCTCAAGGTACGGGTAGTTCCACGGCAGCAGGTCATTGAACATGATGCGGCCCAGGGTGGTCTCAGCGAGCCAAGCCTGGCCCTTCTGCCAACCATCCGGGAACTGCTCTGCCTCGATGTCTGACGGCGGACGCAGGTGAGAGATGCGCACCTTGATCGGGGCCTGCAGGCCCAGAACGCCGCGGTCACGGGCCATGATGGCCTCCGCGTAAGAGGAGTACACGCCCTGCTCCGGGCGGTCCTCGGTGGCGGGCTGGTAACGGCCCTCGCCACCGATCTCGTCCTCACCCTTATCCATGGTGAGGTAGTACAGGCCGGTAACCATATCCAGGCGCGGCATAGCCAGCGGCTTACCGGAGGCCGGAGACAGAATGTTGTTGGAAGCCAGCATCAGCACGCGGGCCTCAGCCTGTGCCTCGGCGGACAGCGGCAGGTGGACTGCCATCTGGTCACCGTCGAAGTCAGCGTTGAAAGCCTCACAAGCCAGCGGATGCAGCTGGATGGCCTTACCTTCGACGAGCTTCGGCTCGAAGGCCTGGATACCCAGGCGGTGCAGGGTAGGTGCACGGTTCAGCATCACCGGGTGCTCGGAAATGGCCTCTTCGAGGACGTCCCACACCTCAGGGCGCTGGCGCTCTACCATGCGCTTAGCGGACTTGATGTTCTGCGCGTAGTCGTTCTCTACCAGGCGCTTCATGACGAAGGGCTTGAACAGCTCCAGAGCCATGAGCTTCGGCAGACCACACTCGTGCAGCTTGAGCTGCGGACCAACGATAATCACGGAACGGCCGGAGTAGTCCACGCGCTTACCCAGCAGGTTCTGGCGGAAGCGGCCCTGCTTACCCTTGAGCAGGTCAGACAGGGACTTCAGCGGGCGGTTACCCGGGCCGGTGACCGGACGGCCGCGGCGGCCGTTGTCGAAGAGCGCGTCAACGGACTCCTGCAGCATGCGCTTCTCGTTGTTCACGATGATCTCGGGAGCGCCGAGGTCGATCATGCGCTTGAGGCGGTTGTTGCGGTTGATCACGCGACGGTAGAGGTCGTTGAGGTCGGAGGTGGCGAAGCGGCCGCCGTCCAGCTGCACCATCGGGCGCAGCTCCGGCGGGATCACCGGGATAGCATCCAGGACCATGCCGGCCGGGTCGTTGCCCGAGCGCAGGAAGGCTGCAACAACCTTCAGGCGCTTGAGGGCACGCATCTTCTTCTGGCCCTTGCCGTTGTTGATGATCTCCTTGAGCTCCTCGGCCTCAGCCTCGAGGTCGAAGTTGCGGATGAGGGTCTGGATAGCCTCTGCACCCATGCCGCCGGTGAAGTAATCCTCGTAGCGGTCAACCAGCTCTTCGTAGATGGTCTCATCGATGATCATCTGCTTCGGAGCCAGCTTGATGAAGGTGTTCCAGATTTCATCGAGGCGAGCGACCTCACGCTCACCGCGCTCGCGGATGTGCTGCATCTCCTTGTCGGCAGCGTTCTGGACCTTGCGGCGGGCGTCGGCCTTAGCGCCGGCGGCCTCCAGCTCGGCCAGATCCTGCTCGAGCTTGGCAGCGCGCTCAGCGATCTCTGCCTCGACGTCATCCTCCACGTCCTTCTTCTCCAGCAGCATTTCTGCTTCCAGAGTGGACTGGTCATTGTGGCGAGCTTCCTCGTCCACGGAGGTGATGATGTTGGCGGCGAAGTAAATGATGCGCTCAAGGTCCTTCGGAGCCAGGTCCAGCAGGTAGCCCAGGCGGGAAGGAACGCCCTTGAAGTACCAGATGTGGGTAACCGGCGCGGCCAGCTCAATGTGGCCCATGCGCTCACGGCGCACCTTGGACTTGGTCACCTCGACGCCACAGCGCTCACAGATGATGCCCTTGTAGCGCACGCGCTTGTACTTACCGCAGGCGCACTCCCAGTCACGGGTTGGGCCGAAGATGCGCTCACAGAAGAGGCCGTCCTTCTCCGGCTTCAAGGTGCGGTAGTTAATGGTTTCGGGTTTCTTGACCTCGCCCTTGGACCAGCGACGGATGTCCTCTGCGGTGGCCAGCCCGATGCGGAGCTCGTCGAAGAGATTTACGTCAAACACGTAATGTCTCCCTTTCATCCCCCGTCAGGGGGGAAGTTGATGGCTTTGTATGTAGGTGGTGTTTCGTTATGCCCGCCGCCTTGATAAGCGGCGGACCAAGAAGCTAGGCGATGTCTGCGTCGGAGCGCTCGTCGCGGGACAGGTTAATGCCCAAGGACGGAGCGCCGTCCATGTCATCATCGTCGGAGCCAGACAGTTCCATCGGGGTGCCGTCAGTGGAGAGAACCTCCACGTTCAGGCAGAGGGACTGCAGCTCCTTGAGGAGGACCTTGAAGGACTCCGGGATGCCCGGATCCGGGATGTTGTCACCCTTGACAATGGCCTCGTAGACCTTGACGCGGCCGACCACGTCATCGGACTTGATGGTCAACAGCTCCTGCAGGGTGTAGGCAGCGCCGTATGCCTGCATTGCCCACACCTCCATCTCACCGAAGCGCTGGCCACCGAACTGTGCCTTACCACCCAGCGGCTGCTGGGTAATCATGGAGTACGGACCGGTGGAGCGGGCGTGGATCTTCTCGTCGACGAGGTGGTGCAGCTTGAGCATGTACATGTAACCGACGGAAACCGGGTACATGTACGGCTCACCGGAGCGGCCGTCGAAGAGGCGGGCCTTACCGTGCTCATCCACCATGACGTCGCCATCGCGGTTCGGCTTGGAGGAAGCCAGCAGGCGGGAGATCTCCTCGTTGGTAGCACCGTCGAAGACCGGGGTTGCGGTGAGGGACTCCGGCGGGACGTCGTAAAGCTCTTCCGGCAGGGTCTTGAGCAGCTCGGCGTTGGCCGGATCCTCGGTGTCGATCTTCCAACCAGCGTGTGCCAGCCAGCCGAGGTGAACCTCGAGAACCTGGCCGATGTTCATACGACGCGGCACACCGTGGGTGTTAAGGATGATGTCCACCGGGGTGCCATCCTCCATGAAGGGCATATCCTCCGGCGGGAGAATCTTGCCCACAACGCCCTTGTTACCGTGGCGGCCGGCGAGCTTATCGCCATCCTGGATCTTGCGCTTCTGAGCCACGTAGACGCGGATCATTTCGTTGACGCCCGGGGCCAGGTCGTCATCATCCTCGCGGGAGAAGCGGGAAACGCCGATGACCTTACCGGTCTCACCGTGCGGCACCTTCATGGAGGTATCGCGCACCTCGCGAGCCTTCTCACCGAAGATGGCGCGCAGCAGGCGCTCCTCCGGGGTCAGCTCGGTCTCACCCTTCGGGGTGACCTTACCGACGAGGATGTCGCCCGCGCGGACGTCAGCACCGATACGGACGATGCCGCGCTCGTCGAGGTCACGCAGAACGTCATCGGAGACGTTCGGGATCTCGCGGGTGATCTCCTCCGGGCCCAGCTTGGTATCGCGAGCATCGATCTCGTGCTCCTCGATGTGGATCGAGGTGAGGATGTCCTCCTCCACGATGCGCTGGTTGAGGATGATGGCGTCCTCGTAGTTGTGGCCTTCCCACGGCATGAAGGCAACCAGCAGGTTGCGGCCGAGGGACATCTCACCGTTGTGGGTACCGGGGCCGTCGGCAAGCACCTGGCCTGCCTCGACGCGCTCGCCCAGGGACACCAGCGGGGTCTGGTTGTAGTTGGTGTTCTGGTTGGTGCGCTCGAACTTGCGCAGCATGTAGGTATCGCGCTGGCCCTCGTCATCCATGATGGTGATGAGGTCCGCGGTGACGTTCTCCACCACGCCCGCCTTCGGGGTGATGATGAGGTCACCGGCATCGTAGGCAGCGCGCTGCTCCATACCGGTGCCCACGTACGGGGCCTCGGAGCGAACCAGCGGCACGGCCTGGCGCTGCATGTTCGCGCCCATGAGGGCACGGTTAGCATCGTCGTGCTCGAGGAACGGAATCATGGCGGTAGCCACGGAGACCATCTGGCGCGGGGAAACGTCAACGTAGTCAACGCCGGCGGCATCGGTCACGCCGATATCGCCGTCCTTGAGGCGGACCTCGATGCGGTCGCCGGTCAGGGTGCCGTCGGCATCCTTCTCAACCTCAGCCTGCGCGATGGCGAAGCGATCCTCTTCATCGGCGGTGAGGTACTCCACCTGGTCGGTGACCTTGCCGTCCACAACCTTGCGGTACGGGGTCTCGATGAAGCCGAAAGCGTTCACGCGAGCGTAGGAAGCCAGCGAGCCGATCAGGCCAATGTTCGGGCCTTCCGGGGTTTCAATCGGGCACATGCGGCCGTAGTGCGAAGCGTGAACGTCTCGCACCTCAATGCCGGCGCGCTCACGGGACAGACCGCCCGGGCCCAGCGCAGACAGGCGGCGCTTGTGGGTCAGGCCGGACAGGGAGTTGTTCTGGTCCATGAACTGCGAGAGCTGGGAGGTACCGAAGAACTCGCGGATGGCAGCAGAAACCGGGCGAACGTTGATCAGGGAGGTCGGGGTAATCGACTCTGCATCCTGGGTGGTCATGCGCTCGCGGACGACGCGCTCCATGCGGGACAGGCCCACGCGGACCTGGTTCTGGATGAGCTCGCCGACGGTGCGCAGACGACGGTTACCAAAGTGGTCGATGTCGTCGGTGTGGATGGAGATCATCTCACCGTTCGGGGCCTTCATCTCACGCTCGCCGGCGTGCAGGCGCACGAGGTACTCGAGGGTGACGGCAATGTCTTCCTCGGTCAGGGTCATCAGACCATCGTGGTCTCCGCCCAGGCCGAGCTTGCGGTTGACCTTGTAGCGGCCCACCTTGGCCAGGTCGTAGCGCTTGGCGCGGAAGAAGGAGTTATCCAGCAGTGCCTGCGCGAGGTCACGCGTGGGCTGCTCGCCCGGTCGCTGCTTACGGTAGATCTCCAGCAGAGCCTCATCGGTGTTGGCCACGCCATCGGACTCGAGCGTGGACATCATGAGCTCGGAGAAGCCGAAGCGCTCCTTGATCTGCTCCTCGGACCAACCCAGGGCCTTGAGCAGCACGGTCACCGGCTGGCGGCGCTTGCGGTCGATACGAACGCCAACGGTGTCGCGCTTGTCGACGTCAAACTCCAACCATGCACCGCGGGAAGGAATGACCTTCACGGAGTGCAGCGGGCGCTCGGTGGACTTGTCGATGGTCTGGTCGAAGTAGACACCCGGGGAACGCACGAGCTGCGAGACGATAACGCGCTCGGTGCCGTTGACGATGAAGGTGCCCTTCTCGGTCATCATCGGGAAATCGCCGATGAAGACGGTCTGGGACTTAATTTCCTGGGTGTCGTTATTGATGAATTCTGCGGTGACGTACAGTGGCGCCGAGTAGTTGATGTCCTTCTCTTTGCACTCGTCCACGGTGTTCTTCACCGGCTCGAAGCGAGGCTCCGACAGGGACAGGGACATGTTGCCCGAGTAATCCTGGATCGGAGAAAGCTCCTCGAGGATATCCTCAAGGCCGCTCGTCACGCGTGCGTCTTCGCCGCGCTCTGCCTGCTCGCGCTCGCGCCACTCGGGGGTGCCGATGAGCCACGCGTAAGAATCGAGTTGTAGATCGAGGAGGCCCGGGACAGCGATAGGCTCGCTGATTTTAGCGAAGGAGTATCGCTTCGGGGCTCCAGGGATGTTGGCCACTGACTTGGTCTGGCGGGAGACTGCCAAGATGGGTCCTTCCAGTACCTCTGGCGGATTGCGGCCCCACCCTGGCCGGTGAGGTGCAAAACCGCTGGTAGATTTAGCATTCGGTCTGCTGTGGAATGACTGGGTTTAGAATGCACAAAATCACCTTGTCAAGTCGGTTTTACCATCACCGCTCGAAAGGCTAAATGTGCACTAAAGATCCAGATTCCAGCGCAACGAAATAGCCTATAGCATAATGGCGGCCTTGTAAAGGCGAAACGCGCTATTGGCGTGTCGCTACACAGATCCGCTCGCGCGGGCCTCTAGCACGCGCGGCTAGCGGGCGTGACGGCTCGTGGAACGACGGAAAGCTCCCAGCGCCCCGAGCAACGCCAGAAGCGCGCCGACTCCGACGCCACCCCAGCGCAGCCACTGCCCCACAGCACTCCGCGGGAAGCGCTCGGCCTGCTGAAGCAGCTCCGCACGGGATTCCTCATCAGTTGCGCCATTGAAGGCGAACTGGACCTCGCGCTCGTTGCCCTCGCGGTCAGCCCAGTAGTCCCGCACGTCAACGTCCATGCCTACAACGAGTCCGGTGGCCTGGTCTACGAAGAGGTCCCGCGTTGCGGCGTGGAAGAGGTAGCCCTGCTCGGTGGAACCATCCTCGTTGCTCAGCGTGGTGGTCGTTGTACCGGCATAGAGGGTAGCCACGTTGGTGGGCTCAATCTCCTGGCGGTAGCGGTAGACCGTGCGGCCATCGATGTCGAGGGATTCTTCGAAGACGGCGTCGGCCGCCTTGCGCAGCACCGGGTCAAAGACCGGGTAGGTAGTCTGCTCGGCATCGGCGGGAAGCTTTAGCCAGTAGCCCTCGACCGGGACTTCCGCCGTGGGCGAGCCCATGGTGTGGGAAAGCGCCGCCGGGCCCGTGGCCTCACCGCTGAGGCGATCGACGGGGTAGTTCCATACGCGCGCAAAGCTCAAGTCTTCCACGTTGCCGGTGCCGCCGCGGATGGCGGATTCGCCGACTCGCAGCGTGGCGGTGTCCTTATCCGCCGGATCCTGGATGTCCATATTGAGCTGATAGGTCATCGGCCCCTCGTACTGCGAAGCACCCTCCGCGGACAGCGCTTGCGCGGTGGCGTTCTCATCCTGCATCGTCCACGTGGTGTCCTTGATATCCAGCGGCAGGCGCGGACTAAAGCTCAAGAAGCTCGACGCCGCCAAGCCGGCAGCGAGCAGCGCAACGCCGAGGCCAAGCAGGAGGACGGAGAAGATGCGGGACTTGGGCAGCATGGTGGCTCATTCTACAGCCCATCCCCATCAAAACGGGAACAACCCCGCACCGCCACAAGCGGAACGGGGTTGTTGGTGCGCAGCGAGTGTGCTGCGCGGGAAAGCTGAGTAATTCAGGTGAATTACTTGAGCTCGACGGAAGCGCCAGCCTCTTCGAGCTTAGCCTTAGCAGCCTCAGCGTCGTCCTTGGAAGCACCCTCGAGGATAGCCTTCGGAGCACCCTCAACGAGCTCCTTAGCTTCCTTCAGACCCAGGCCGGAGACGATCTCACGGACAGCCTTAATAACGCCGATCTTCTTAGCGCCAGCGTCGGTCAGAACGACGTCGAACTCGGTCTTCTCTTCCTCAGCGGCACCGCCGGCAGCCGGGGCACCAGCAGCAACGGCAGCAACCGGAGCGGCGGCCTCAACGTCGAAGACCTCCTCGAATTCCTTAACGAACTCGGAGAGCTCGATGAGGGTCATTTCCTTGAAAGCTTCAATGAGCTCGTCCTTGGTGAGCTTAGCCATGATTGGCATCCTTTCTCATTGTTCCTGGCCGCGCTAGGCAGCCAGATAAGTGTGTGTGTTTAAGTTGTGCGCCTGTAGTTGGCGTCTTAAGCTTCCGCAGCCTTCTTGTCCTGCAGGGCCGCAGCGGTGCGGACCATCTTGGTTGCAGGAGCGTTGAATACGGCGGCAGCCTTTGCCATAGAACCCTTCATGGCGCCAGCCAGCTTTGCGAGGGTGGTCTCGCGGTTGTCCAGCTTGGCGATGGCCTCAACCTGGTCGGCAGACAGAGCGTTGCCGTCCATGTAGCCACCCTTGATAACGAGTGCCTTGTTGTCATCAGCGAACTTGGTGATGACCTTCGCAGCGTCCACTGCCTCGCCCTTGATGAACGCAATAGCGGTCGGGCCAGTCAGGTGCTCGTCAAGACCCTCGATGCCAGCTTCGTTGGCAGCGATCTTGAAAAGGGTGTTCTTGGCGACGGAGTACTCAACGTCAAAGCCGAGATTGTTACGCAGCTCCTGGAGCTGACCCACGGTCAGGCCACGGTACTCGGTAAGCACGATGGAGTTTGCACCCTCGAGCTTCTCCTTCAGTGCCGCCAGGTCTGCGGTGTTCTTCGGGTTTGCCATTTTCTACTTCGCCTCCTTTCGAAACATCTCTTGTGTTTTCCGCCGGGGCCTTCCCTACTCCGCTTGCCCGATGGACAACCGAAATAACAAAAGCCCCGTGCAAGAGCACAGGGCGCGCGCGGAAATCCGCGCTCATTCGCAAAGTGTCTCCTGCGTGGGCCGCCCTCTAGGATGAGGAACCTTCGATCCGGATGTCCGGATGACCGACGGTCTTCGGTGAACTTTGACTCGGCCTCAGCGGGCCGTTCAAACTTCGCTAGGTACGTTACAACCCGACCTACCACAACTCCAAATCGCTCCTGTTGGAGCTGTCGACTCGGGCTCGTGCATGAGCATGTCTAGTCACTGAGCACCCCACGCGGAACGATGACGGGGGCGTCGCTGCGCGGGTCGTCCCAGATCTCGACGTCAATGCCATAGGCGGCTGCCAGCACGTCTTTCCGCAACGCCTGGCGGGGTGTTCCCTGCGCGATAACCTCGCCGTTGTTCATGACCACCATGGTGTCGGAGTACTGCCCGGCCAGCATGAGATCGTGCAACACGACGACGACTGTCTTCCCCGCGTCGGCTTGCTTGCGCACGAGCTGCAAAACGCTGATGGCATGGGCAGGATCGAGGAAGGTCGTGGGTTCGTCGAGAAGCAGCACCGGCGTGTCCTGCGCCAAGGCCAGCGCGAGCCACACCCTCTGGCGCTGGCCGCCCGAGAGCGCCGCGATGTCACGGTCGATGAAGTCAGTAATGCCAGTCTCCACGCAGGCCTGCGCGATGATATCGCGGTCCTTTGCGGACAGGCCCCGACCGCGGCCCAGGTGCGGGTAGCGGCCGCGTGCCACGAGCTCGCCTACCCGCAGCCCATCCGGCGCCGTCGGCTGTTGTGGAAGGAGCGCCACGTGGGCAGCAGCTTCCTTCGGGCTCATGGCGTGCACGTCTAGCTCGCCGATGTGTACTCTCCCCTGCCGCGGGCGAAGAATTTTAGACAAGGTCTTCAGCAACGTGGACTTGCCGCAACCATTCGGCCCAATGAGCGTGGTGATTTCACCCGGGCGGGCCAGCAAGTCAACGCCCGACAGGATGTCTTCCCCGTCCTTATAGCCGGCATGAATACCGGTGGCCGTAATTTCTCTGTCTTTCACAAGCTTTTATCCTCTCCGCCGCGCGGCATTCCACACCAAAATGACCAGGGCGCACCCTCCAATGATGGAGGAAACCGCACCCACTGGAGCGTCCATCGGCAGCGCTCCAGCAATGACAGCGCACGCGCTCAACAAGGCGGCGCCAGCAGCACACGAAACCAGCGGCACAGGCGTGGGCGTCCGGGCAACAATGCGCCCCACATGCGGGGCGAGAAGCGCGATGAAGCCAATGGGGCCGGCCACGGATACGGTCACCGCGCAGATGCCCGTTGCTGCCACCAGCAGCAGCGCGCGTGTTCGCGTGATGTTGACCCCGAGGGATAGGGCCGAGAAATCATCGTGCGCAAGGAGTGGTAGCTCCCGAGCACACCACAGGCCAAGCACCACGAAAGGAGTCAACCCTACGAGCAGTGGAACAATGACCTCCATCCGCACAAAACCCGTGGTTCCCGCCAGCCACAGCTGCGATTGCGCCGCGCGGAGGAGCTCGGCTGCGCGCAAGAGATACGCCACCAGTGCTTGGAACAGCAGGGAGAGCGCGATTCCAACGATGACGATGCGGTTGCTCGTGCCGATTCCCCCAAGCGCCACCAGCAGGATGGCCGCCAGCACGGCGCCCAACAGCGCGAGCCCGGCCCGCCACCAGAACATGGAGAGCCCGTCGGCAAGCAGCGGCCGAGAGAACACCGTTCCGAGGACCACCATGACGGACGCGCCACCAGTCACGCCAAGAATGTCGGGCGAGGCCAGCGGATTACGCGACATTGATTGCGTCCACGACCCCGCCAGTCCGAGCGCGGCACCCACGATGAGGGTCGCTAGAGCTACCGGCATGCGCAGGTCCCAGACAACGCGGATTTCGCTGCGGCTTCCCCCGCCGTTGAGAATCTCCAGGACCCGCCCCGGGCTCAAGGCCACAGGGCCCTGCCCCAGCAGGAGGACATAGGAGCTTGCCGCGACCAGAACAAAGAAGCAGGTCGCCGCCCATATCCACGTCCGGCGCTGCCGCTCTTGGGAACGCAGTTGCTTGGCGACGTCCCCCTTCACCCGCCCGCTCATAGCTTGTGCTCCCCACGGTGTACGGCCCAGATGAGGAATGGTGCGCCAACAAAGGCCAAGACGATGGACATCTCCAGCTCAGAGGGGCCCGCGATGAGGCGGCCCAGAATATCTGCAGCGAGTACGGAGCAACCACCGAGCAACGCGGCAGGAGCAATCATCGCGGTAACTTCTGGCCCTGTGAACCGTCGCAGCAGATGGGGGATGGCAAACCCGACGAAGGCAATGGGACCTGTTGCCGCAGTTGCGCATCCTGCTAGAACAACGATGCTCAAGGCAGCGCCGCGCCGCGCCAGCGTGGGAGAACCGCCTAGAGCAACCGAGGATTCCTCCCCCATTGCCAGAAGATCGAGCGGTCGCGCCACGCGTGCGGCGATGATAAACCCGATGAGCAATCCGGCACCTGCGATGGCGACATCCTCTGGTCCCCGCCCAAACGTAGAGCCGATGGTCCACCGGCGCATGCTGTCGAGGACATCCGTGGAGTACAGGCCGATCAGCATGGCGCCAGAACTCAAGGCAGCAGCAACTCCTGCGCCCACTAGGACCAGCGTCAGGGGATCCTGAAACCGCCGGGATACACCCAGCACTAATGCTGTGGCCAGGCCGGCGCCTACGAGGGCGAGCGCGGTCCGCATCCCGGTTGAGGTGGCGATACCTAGCGCCGTGCCGAGGGCAACCAGGAACGAGGCTCCCGCAGTGATACCAATGAAGCCCGGATCGGCCAGGGGGTTTCTAGTCCAGGACTGAGCGATAGCACCCGATACCGCGATTGCTGCGCCCGCGAAGTAGGCCACGAAGGTGCGGGGGATACGCAAATCCCACAGGATGTTCTCGATATCTGCTTCGCCTCCGCGGAGGAGGGCAGAAAACAGATCAGGCAACGGGATAGCCCTCGAGCCCACCGCCAATGAGCACAGTAGAAGGAGGAGGGTCGACACCACTAGGGCCATGGTGAGCAGTGCACGGCTTCTCCCCCTCGAATCCAGCGCGACTGCCGTGCCACCGTGGCGCGCACCCGCAGCACCGTGGATAGCGTCAGCCTTCCTCGGTAGCGCGAGCACTTAGAGCTTCTCTTCGAACTTGTCGACGGCCCACGGAATAGTCAGCGGGTTCGGCATGCTCATCGCATTACCGGTGTCCGTGTCCAGGTAGCGAACGCGACCATCCTTAACAACGTCTAGGCCTTGGAACGTGGAATCCTTCTTCAGCTCATCGGCCGCGCCGTTGTAGTCCAAGACGAACAGGTAGTCCACGTCGTTGAGCTGGGAGTAGTTTTCTGGTGCGTAGTCCACGAAGAAGCTGGAACCATCGCCCTGCAGTTCCTGTGGGATCTCAAAGCCCAGGTTCTCAATGAACTGGCCGCGGCCGTCTTCTGCCGTGTAGAGACCCAGCTTCCCGTCATAGGGCATGACGATGGCTGCTCGCCTGCCCTCCAGCTCCGGGTGGGAGTCCCTGAACTGCTCAAAGGCGTCCTCCGCTTGGTCAATGAGCTTCTCGCCCTCCTCTTCCTTATCCACAGCAGCGGCGATGGTCTTGACCTGCTCCTCCCAGGGGATCTGCCAGTCCTCGAAACCTTCTGGCTTCACGGTCAGCGGGGCGATATCCTCGAGGGATTTCTTTGCCTCCTGGTCCACTGCCTGGTTCACGGCGATGATCTGCGTGGGATCCGAGGCAGTGACCTGTTCAAGAACCTCGGCCGTGAAACCGGAAGCGGTGTTATAGATGACCTCGGGCTGTGCATCTCCCAAAAGCTCCTTCGCCCACGGGCCAACTCCGGAGCCATCGCCGTCGCCTTGCGAACCCCACGGCGCCACAGCAACGGGAGTGATTCCGAGTGCGAGTACGGTATCGGCGTCACCCAGCCCCAGGCTGGCAACCCGCACCTCCTCAGCACTGCCTGCAGCGCCGTTGTCCTCGCCGCTTCCGCGCGAGCACCCCGTCAGAGCAATCGCTGCCGCCGAGACAATCGCGAGCACGGCTTTCGCGCGCCGATGGATAGCAACCATGGAATAAACCTTTCCTTCAATGGGAACGAGCGGACAAGCGTTCGCACCCCTAACCTATTTGAGGCTAGCCTAACCTCTGCTTTATCATGGATTCAAATTTCCCTTATACCTAGGAACAATTCCTTTGACGAATCACCGCTTATTCCCCGTCACCCTCACGGGGAACACCCGCCTCAAGCCGCGGCTGCACCGCCTTACTTTTCACTCGCCCGCCTTCGGCTCCTACCCCCTAGCCGGGCCTGATGAGTATTTTGGCCTCCTCATGCCCCAGGACGGGCAGGAGTTTTTCCCCTTCCCAGTAGAGGATGCCAATGTGCGCGCCGCCGCCACTGGATTGCCCGACGACGTCCGCCCGGCATTGCGGTGGTACACAATTCGCAGGCTCAACCATAAAACCTGCACCATCGATGTCGATGTGGTGACCCATGGCGATAATGGCCCGGGCTCGCGGTGGATCCTTAAGGCCCAACCCGGGGATACCGCTGGACTTTATACCGGGCAAGCACGGTGGCAGGCCCCTAAGAAGTCACAGTTGCTACTCGCGGACGCCTCCGCTCTTCCAGCACTGTGGCACATCCTGGAGCACTACGAAGCCTCTTCACCGGAAACCTTGGACAGCGTCGACGTCGTTGCCATGATTGCGGACGACGATGAAATTGAAGACGGCTTTGAAAAGACGTGGCGCGGAAAGGTTCGCTCGCTCACCATGATTGTCGCTCCACACGACGAACACAGCGCACGCGCCGTTCAGCTTCTTAGTTCCCGTTTCTCCGCGGATACAGCGCCGGATTCGGTGTGGGTGTCCGGCGAAGGGGACCTGGCGAAAGCAGTGCGCTCGATAGCCGTGCATGACTGGGGTGTACCGCGCGAGGACGTCATCTGGTCCGTGTACTGGATGAAAGGCAAGCCGCGGCCTTAAAGCGGACTTCGCACGCATCTAATCCTTTTAACCGGCAGTGGATAGCCGGTGAATAACTCGGTGCGCTGCCACATGGTTTCCATCAGAAGGTTGCAGTCAAGAGGTTTCAGTCAGAAGGTTCACCTGCCCCCCCAAATGAACCTTCTTCGCTCCTCCATATGGTTTGTTTGCCCCCAAGAAAACCTTTTGACTAGAACCATCTACATCCAGCGTCCGCGCTTGCCCTAGGCCTGATGTATCTCCGCTTAAGTCCACGACGTGGAGCACCTGACTTGGGACACACAGCACAACGCGGGTCCCAGTGAAATCCGGAACCCGCGTTGTAAGGGGTCTTGTCTATCAGGCGGTTTCTCACGCCGCCCGCCCTGCAAGACTCAGGGTGTTCTCTCTATCTCTCATGCGCCTCTCTCAAACGCACAAGAATTAGTATGCAGCACTTTCCTTATAAGGCCATCGCACTTTACTGCCAATTACCTGTCAGTGAAACCCAGTCGCTTAACCTGCATAAACGAAGGCTTTCCGATTGAGGCCATGGGCGGATGAACAACGCCACTCCTACCGCTGCTACCTAGTGTTATTCGGCGGTGGGATGGGATTCTTCCGCACTACATTGGTTTACGTCAGGAGGGCGTCCCACAAAAGGCATCTGACTACAGGCATCTGGTAAAAGGCGTCTTTGGGTCTAAAAACGCCATCTGCCATGAGTAAAAGGCGTTTTCCGCCGTGAAAACGCCTTATGACTGATGCCTTTTATCAGACGCCATTTGTCCGATGGCTCTAGCACGTCGATGGAGGCACGCAGACGTTGCGAGTTACAAGAGGAACAAAGAATGTAATCCGTTTCGCGAAGATCCGCGTAGTGCTCTGCAGCCAAGCGCAGGTGAAGCATAGGAAAAGGCCCCGGCTCACGAATGAGCCGAGGCCTTTACGCCGTTAACACAGACATCAATTAGTCGGTGTAGTTCTTCTCCACGGAAGCATCGACCGGGATGCCCGGGCCGGAGGTAGTGGAGATGGTGATCTTCTTGGCGTAGACGCCCTTAGCGGAGGACGGCTTCAGGCGAATGATCTCGTCGTACAGCGCGCCGTAGTTCTCAGCCAGCTTCTCAGCATCGAAGGAAGCCTTGCCGATGATGGCGTGCAGGTTGGAAGCCTTGTCCACGCGGAAGGAAATCTTACCGCCCTTGACGTCAGCAACAGCCTTGGTCACGTCAGCGGTCACGGTGCCGGTCTTCGGGTTCGGCATGAGACCACGCGGGCCCAGCACGCGGGCAACGCGGCCAACCTTGGCCATCTGATCCGGGGTAGCGATAGCAACGTCGAAGTCGATGTTGCCCTCGTTGATGGCAGCGATCAGCTCTTCGGTGCCCACGATGTCGGCGCCAGCAGCCTTAGCGGCCTCAGCGTTGTCGCCCTCAGCGAAGACGGCCACGCGGACGTCCTTACCGGTGCCGTGCGGCAGGGAAACGGTACCGCGAACCAGCTGGTCAGCCTTACGCGGGTCAACGCCCAGGCGGAAGACAACGTCAACGGTGGCGTCGAAGTTCTTGGAGGAGGTCTCCTTGGCCAGCTTGGCGGCCTCGATCGGACGGTACTGACGGGAGCGGTCTACCAGCTCAGCGGCAGCCTTGTATGCCTTGGACTTGGTGCTCATAAGTGCAATTCCTTTTCTTGGATTGATGTGGTGTTAGCGGGCCGAAGCTGGCCCTGCCACGCGCGACACAGAACGTATCGCGCATTAAATCGAATTTTTACTTAGCCGGGACGCCGTCAACGGTGATGCCCATGGAGCGAGCGGTACCAGCGATGATGCGGGCGCCGTTCTCGATGTCACGAGCGTTGAGGTCCTCGAACTTGGTCTGTGCAATCTCCTTGCACTGATCCCAGGTCACGGAGCCAACCTTGTCGGTGTGCGGAACGCCAGAGCCCTTCTTGATGCCAGCAGCCTTGAGCAGGAGCTTCGCTGCCGGCGGGGTCTTCAGCTTGAAGTCGAAGGAGCGGTCCTCGTAGACGGTGATCTCCACCGGCACGACGTTGCCGCGCTGGGACTCGGTCGCAGCGTTGTAGGCCTTGCAGAACTCCATGATGTTGACGCCGTGGGCACCGAGTGCCGGGCCGACCGGCGGAGCCGGGTTAGCAGCGCCTGCCTCGATCTGGAGCTTGATCAGGCCAGTGACCTTCTTCTTGGGAGCCATCGAATTACCTCTTTCCTGTGGTACCGGAGTGCCGCCACGATGAATAACAGCGCCCCGTCCGGATGCTCACGCATTGTGGGCCACCGGAGGATGAACGTTTCAACATGCGCGAAAGCGCACGGCGTTCAAGTTTAGAACACCGTGCGCCCAGCTCAAAATCGCTTTTTAGGAGATGCGCTCGATTTCCGTCGGGGACAGCTCCACCGGGGTCTCGCGGCCAAAGATGGACACCAGGCCCTGCATCTTGCCGGTCTCCGGATCGATTTCGGAGATGGTGGCGGACACGGAAGCCAGCGGGCCGGACAGGATGGTGACGGCCTCGCCCACCTCGAAGTCGTGCGCGTAGGCCTTGGCGGCCTCCTTCTCCGGCATGGCCACAACCTGCTCGCCCTCGGAGTCGGCAGCGGAGGTCTCCGGAGAGACCGTTGGATCGTTCGGCATGAGGAACTTAGCCACGTCGCGGATCTTCACCGGGGTAGCGTTGCCCTCGTTGCCCACAAAGGAGGTCACGCCTGGGGTATCGCGGACGACGGACCAGGCGGCGTCGTTAAGCTCCATGCGCACCAGCACGTAGCCCGGCAGCAGCTTGCGCTTAACTACCTTCTTCTTGCCGTCCTTCTTTTCAATGGCCTGCTCGACCGGCACGACGACCTCAAAGATGGAATCCTCCACCTCAAGGGTCTGGGCGCGCATGTCGAGGTTGGTCTTTACCTTGTTCTCATAACCGGAGTAGCACTGGATGATGTACCACTGGCCCGGCTGCTTCTTCAGCTCGCGGGTAAAGGCGCGCAGGCGGGACTTGTACTCGGCGTCTGCGGCAGCGGCGGCGTCTGCCTCAGCGCTTGCCGACGTCTCCCCCGCACCCTCGCCTCCAGCCTCATCCGAGACGCCACCGAGAGCGGCCTCAGCGGCCTTGGTAGCAGCTTCCTTCTCAGCGGCTTCCTTCTCCTCGGCGGACAGTTCCTCCTGCGGCTGCTGGGCTTCCTCAGTAGCCTCGACCGCCTCGGCGGCCTGTTCCTGGACGTTATCGATCATGGCCTGCTCGAGGGAGGTGCCAGTGTTTTCTTCGCTCATTGTCTGCTACTCCAAATTGGTGTTCATTCTTCTAGTCCCCCACCAGGGTACTCGGCGGGACTAGGGCAAAAAGTATCCCGCCGTTTCCCCTAGTCGAGCTAGCGGGAAGGCGGCGGGATGAAAGTATGAGATTAGTTTACTAAGGCGCGAGGATTGCTTCAACTCCAAGGCCGGTCAGCGTGTCCACGCCCCACACCAGAGCGGTGAGGACGATAAGGAAGGCGAAGGTCACCAGAACGTACTGAAGCATTTCCTTGCCGGTAGGCCACACGACCTTCTTCATCTCAGAGACGACTTCACCCGGGAAGGAGCCGACGGATCCGCCGAAAGAATCTTCCTTCTTATCCTCGACGCGCACGACGCGCTTGTCGGTGTAGGAATCAGTAGAGGTGGTCGCTGCGCCAGAGAGCTGACGCTTGCCGGTTGGGCGCGGAGCCCCGGTGCTCGGCTGCTTTTCATCGCTCACGGCGATTCCCTCCTTGGAAGTGATGTGGCAGGGGCGACAGGACTCGAACCTGCAACCTACGGTTTTGGAGACCGTTGCGCTACCAATTGCGCCACGCCCCTCTGCGTGCCCTTTTGGGACAACGCACAACCCTACCAGAACGGTGATTCCCCATGGAAACCACGTGCCGTATAAGGCTGGGAGTCGGTAGTGAAAAAGCGCCCGTGCGCGGACGCTTTTCTTTCCCGGTAGCGATGGCGAGAATTGAACTCGCGACACAGCGATTATGAGTCGCTTGCTCTACCACTGAGCTACACCGCCATATTCACTTTCTGAAAGCTTCCAGAAACATGAATGGAGCCCCCTGACAGAATCGAACTGTCGACCTTTTCCTTACCATGGAAACGCTCTGCCGACTGAGCTAAGGGGGCACAGCCTCTTAGAGTCACGGATTTTCTCCGCTGTGCTCTCGTTGAAGCCTTGAAAAGATTAACCCGAAACGCTTAAACAACACAAATCGCCAGTACACCATTGGTTTTTAGGGGCCTTTTAAACACGTAAATCCATCCCTAACAACCCCTTCGTCACACTCGCGGCAATCCACCTCTTGCCACCTGTATGCCAAATCCAGCTATTGTTGACGTATCAAATACTTTGCCGGCTACAGGGAGGAAAAATGACTACTGACATCCACAAAGAACCATCGAAGGACTGGGCCGGGGACGCCCAGAATGCCTCGACGGAGGGCGAATTCAAGCGGGATACCAACTACATCGGCGATCGCATTCTCGCCTCCATCACCAGCGATGAGCCACAGCCCGCCAATAACGAGGGTGGAGAAGCCCTGCACTGGCCGGTGCAACCCCACCGCTACCGTCTCATCGCCGCGCGCGCTTGCCCGTGGGCGCACCGCGCGGTCATCGTTCGGCGTTTGTTGGGACTGGAGGATGTCATCTCCTTAGGCTTGGCAGGCCCGACCCATGACAAACGCTCCTGGACTTTCGATCTCGACCCCGACGGACTCGATCCCGTCCTGCGCATCCCCCGCCTGCAGGATGCGTATTTCAAGCGCTTCCCGGACTACCCACGGGGAATCACCGTGCCAGCACTGGTGGAAGAATCCAGCGGCAAGGTCGTGACCAACGACTTCAACTCCATGGTGCGGGACTTCCAAACGGAGTGGCCCGAGTTCCAGCGAGAAGGCGCACCCAACCTGCTGCCGCCATCCGAGCAGCAGGAGGAGATGGAAGAAATCAACGACTTCATCTTCAGGAAGCTCAACAACGGCGTGTACCGCGCGGGGTTCTCCGCATCACAGGAGGCCTACGAAGAAGCCTATGCGGATGTCTTTGAGGTCCTCGACTGGCTGGAAGAGCGACTAGCCCACCGCCGCTTCATCATGGGCGATCACATCACGGAGACCGACATCCGGGCATACACCACCCTGATCCGCTTTGATGCCGTCTACCACGGCCACTTCAAGACGAACCGGAACAAAATCAGCGAGATGCCGAATGTCTACGGCTACCTTCGCGAACTCTTCCAGACCCCGGGCTTCGGCGATACCACCGACTTCACGGAGATCAAGCAGCACTACTACATCGTCCACCGCGAAATTAATCCCACCCAAATCGTGCCGGCCGGTCCGGATCTGTCTGGGTTGGCCCAGCCTCACGGCCGCGATCATCTGCCGGGTGCACCATTCGCCGAAGGCACCACCCTGCCGGGGCCGTTGCCTGAGGCCGAGCGGTTAAAGAACCCCACGGACTTCCAGCGATAGCGATAAGAAAATCCCGCAGACACATCTTTGCGTCTGCGGGATTTGTTTTGTGCCAGGTAGAAGATTCGAACTTCTGAAGGCAATGCCGGCGGATTTACAGTCCGCTCCCTTTGGCCGCTCGGGCAACCTGGCAAGCACTCTTGAGTGCGGTTATGTACTTTACTATGAACTCCCACCTAACATGCAAATCGCCAGGCAGGAGGGGCTTTTAACCCACGCGCTGAACGGTGTAGTCAGCCAGCTGGCGCAGAGCCTCACTAGCCGTGCACTCCGGCAGCAGGGAGAGCTGGTCTTCCACCACGCGGAGGTACGCGTTGACGTCGGCCAGCGCCTTATCGCGGCCGCCCGACTGCCATAGCAGCTCGATGGCGCGCTGTACGGAGGCGTCATCCTCAAGCGGGCCCGTCAGCAGCGCACGCAGCTCATCGCCGACCTCACCTTCCTCCTCCAGGGCATAGAGCACCGGCAGGGTGAACACACCCTCGCGCAAGTCCGTGCCCGGGGTCTTCCCGGATTCCTCGGAGTCGGAGAAGATGTCGATGACATCGTCGACGATCTGGAAGATCATGCCCACGGCCGCACCGATTTGGCGCAGGGCCTCGCACTGCTCCGGGCCCGCACCCGCGTGGTAGGCACCCAGGTAGCCGGCGGATGCGATCAGCACCGCGGTCTTTTCCCGGATCACCGCCGTGTAGTGCTCCACGGCATTGGCTTCGCCAGCACCGATGGTTTCCCGCATCTGGCCGGTGACGAGCTCCTCGAAAGTCTCCGCGAAGTGCTCCACCGTGTGGGTGTCCAGCTGGCTCATCAGCCGCGAGGCGTGCGCGAGCAGTGCATCGCCCGCCAGGATGGCCACCGAGTTGGTCCACCGGAAGTTCGCGGAATCCACGCCGCGGCGGCGGTCCGCCTCATCCATGACATCGTCATGGTAGAGCGTGGCCACGTGGACCATTTCCACGACGGTTGCTGCCTTAACCACCTCAGGGGACTGTGAGCGTTCACCAAACTCGGAGGCCAACAACGCCATCATCGGGCGGAAACGCTTGCCCCCGGCCAGGGAGAGGTGGCGCACCTTGTCTTTAATGAAGTCCTGCCCGCGGTCGAGCTCCGTATTCAGCAGGTCCTCTACAGCAGCCATCCCGGCGTTGATACGCTCGGTGAGCTGCGCATCCCCCAAGTCCACGTGCTTGGCGTGAGTTTGGCCGTGTGACATTAAACGTGTTCCTTTAAGCTCAAAAATCCTAGTGTTTACTTACCGTAGCCCATGGCACGGCCCTCAACACACTCGTAGCCACTATCCCGTGCAATGATAGTCCCCATGTCGGAGCAGATCGATTCCACCCTTGTTGACGTCGCCATCGTAGGCGCTGGGCCCGCTGGCGCTGCCGCCGCTATCCACGCCGCACGCGCCGGCCATGAGACGCTGCTTGTCGACGCCTCCCCCTTCCCCCGCGACAAGACCTGTGGCGATGGACTGACCCCGCGCGCCATGCACCAGCTGGAGCTCCTCGGCATCGAGGTCAATGCTTCCTACCGCAACTGCGGGCTCAAGCTGCACGGCTTCGGCGGCACCGTGACCGCCCCGTGGCCTGAGACCTACCCCTCGCACGAAGGCACGGCGCTGCCGCGCTATGAATTCGATGCACTGTTGGTTGGGGCCGCGCAGGCAGCCGGCGCGCAGCTTCTCACCGGCACGGCAACGGCCCCGCAGCTCGACGGCAACCGGCTGGTGGAGTTCTCCGTCGGCAAGCGCCGCGTGCGCGCGCGATGGATCATCGTGGCCGACGGCGTGCGTTCGACGTTTGGTAAGCAGCTGGGCCGCACCTGGCACCGCGAGGAGGTCTATGGCATCGCCGCGCGCGCCTACGCCGATTCGCCCCACGACGGCGAGGAGTGGATGCACTCCCACGTCGAGCTCAAGGATCCCGAGGGTGTAGTGCAGCCGGGCTATGGCTGGATCTTCCCGTTGGGAAACGGCGTCAACATCGGCTTGGGCGCGCTCTCTACGGCCGCCCGCCCGGCCCGCCTCAACACGAAGAAGGCGCTGGATTTCTACGCTGAACAGCAGCGTTCGGAGTGGGGCTTGGGCGAGCTGCGCAACGTTACCTCGGCGATGCTGCCGATGGGCGGTGCGATGTCTGGAGTTGCCGGCGCCAATTGGATGCTCATCGGTGACGCGGCGGCCTGCGTTAACCCGCTCAACGGCGAGGGCATCGACTATGGCCTGGAAACGGCAGCACTCGCCGTGGAGATGCTCGGCACCAAGGACCTGACCTTGGCGTGGCCAGACCGTTTGCGCGCCGAATATGGCGAGGCCTTCCTGCTCGCCCGCACCGCGGCACGCCTGCTGACTTACCCGCAATTCCTGCCGCTGGCCGGACCTGTGGCCATGCGCGGACCCATCGGCCGCATGCTCATGCCGGCCGCTGCACGCCTCATGGGCAACCTCATTACGGAAGAAGACAAGGACCTCCTCGCCCGCGCCTGGCGGCTGGCCGGCGGGACGGTCTCCGCGCTGCGGCGCGATACCCCGCTCTGGGCCTAAGCCCATTGGGCTTAGGCCCCTAGGCAGGCTTCACCGCGGAGTGCAGCGCCACGATCCCGAAGGTCAGGTTGCGCCAGCCTGCTTGCTCCCAGCCGTTGCGGTTGATGGCAGCGGCTAGCTCGTGCTGCTCCGGCCACGCGCGGATGGATTCTGCGAGGTAGATATAGGCCTCCGGGTTGGAGGAGACCACCTTGGCAATCGGCGGCAGCAGGCGGGTCAGGTACTCCTTGTAGACGGTGCCAAAGACCGGGATGACCGGCTTAGAAAACTCCGCCACCGCCAGACGCCCGCCGGGCTTGGTCACGCGCGCCATCTCCCGCAGGCCCAGCTCGAAGTCGTGGATATTGCGCAAACCATAGGAGATGGTCACCGCATCGAAGGTGTTATCCGCAAAAGGCAGGCGCATTCCATCGCCGGCTACCTTGGGAACATCGCGCTCCGCGCCAGCCGCGAGCATGCCGAGTGAAAAATCACAGGCCACGCACCACGCGCCGGACTTGGACAGCTCCTCCGTGGAAACAGCCGTTCCGGCAGCCAGGTCGAGGACCTTCTCCCCCGGCTTCAGGTTGAGCCGCTCACGCGTCAGACGGCGCCAGCGCGCGTCCTGACCAAAGGACAGCACCGTGTTGGTGATGTCGTACTTCTTGCCCACCGCGTCAAACATGCGCGCGACATCGAAGGGCTTTTTCTCCAGATCTGCCTTAGACACAAGCGCCTAGTTTAGGCGACCCGCGCTCCCAGAGCGCGAGCGGCCCAGCGCGGCAGCTCCGGGCGCTGGCCCAGAATGGTCAGCGGCACCTCGCGAACACCCTCCAGAACTTCCTCGTAGTAACCCAGCAGCTGCTCGCAGAGAGCCGGCCAAGTCTTGGAGGCAATCGACTTCCGGGCGTTCTCCCGCAACTCCTCGTGGATCTCCGGGTTGAGCAGAGCGTCCACTGCGTTGGGGAGGTCCTCGACGAACGTGGGGACGTCGAGAAGCAGCCCGTTGTAACCTTCCTCAATGAGATCCACCGGGCCGCCCGCGCGCGGGCCAATGGTGGGCACGCCCGAGGCCTGTGCTTCCTGGATGGCCTGGCAGAAGGTCTCGAACTCGCCGGCGTGGACGAAGATGTCCAGGGAGGCATAGGCCGCGGCCAGCTCCTCGCCTCCCAATGCCCCGGTAAAGACAGCATCCGGCAGCTGTGCCTCCAGCAGCGGGCGCTCGGGGCCATCACCGACGATGACGAGCTGAATGTCCTCGCGACCGTTAAGCGCGGACAGGCGGTGCACTCCCTTCTCTGCGGCCAGGCGGCCGACGAAGCCGACGATCTTCTTCTTCCCCGTGGGCTCCCACTCGCGGCGCAGCGCCGCCGAGCGCTTCGAGGGGTGGAAGCGCTCCGAGTCCACGCCGCGGCCCCAGTGGCGCACGTTCTTGATGTGGTGTTTCTCCAAATCGGAGATGGTGAGCGAGGACGGCGCGAGAGTCATCTGGCAAGCGTTATGGATGGTGCGCAGCCACTCCCACACCCCATAGGCCAGCGCGGAAGCGTGGTACTTGGTGGCAAAGCCCGCAACGTCCGTCTGGTACAGCGCCACTGCCGGAATGCGCAGCTGACGTGCAGAGAATGCTCCCGCAGCTCCCAGGACGAAGGGGCTGGCCAGGTGGATGATGTCCGGCTTAAACTCGCGCAGCGCCTCGTCCACAGCGGAGGTGGGCACTCCGACCGGAAGCGAATCCACCAGCGGCACCCGCACGGTGGGCACGCGCACGATGGTGAAGCCGAGGTAATCGGGGATCTCCTCCTGCCCATCCCGGGCACCGGGGGCGATGACGATGGCCTCGTGGCCGTGCTCGTGGAGGTGTTCGAGGACACGCAGCACGGAGTTGGTCACTCCGTTGACATTAGGCAAGAAGGATTCCGCGACGATGGCTACACGCATGTGCCTCATCATTCCTTTCCCGGGTGCTCTGCTGGTAAAGCACGCGCTAAATTCCGGTTAATTTTCCCGCTTCCCCACCACAACGCACCGGCGATTAGGGTAGCCACGGCCGCAGAGGACAGCGCCGGGATGATCGATAGCGTCCATTCTCGGCCTTCTACCTTGACCAGGTCCGGGTTGTTCTTGGCATAGAGCACCCAGACCTGCTGTCCTTCCCCCAGCCCGGTGGGATAGAGCAGGCCGGTGGGCGGGGTGTGATAGATCCCCTCGGAGTCCTGGAAATCCACGAAGGTACGCAAGGTGCCGACATCCGTCACCGTGGCCAGGGCGCGCCCGGGGTTGGCGCCGATGGTGCGGTCATTGAGAAGAGGACCGATGACCATTCCCGCTATGCCCACCAGTGCTGCGACATACAGCACCAGGAGCAGCTGGCGCACCCGGCGCCGCACCATTTACTGACCCACCTTGGCGTTCAGTGCTTCCTGCAGCGCGCGGCGCGAGGACCTCGTGGTATGCGCCTCCACGACAGTGATGCCGGTGGAGTATTCCTTGAGCTCTGCGAGAACATCAAGCAGCTCCTGCGCCGAGCTCACCTCTCGGTGCTCAGCGCCGCAGGCTTCTGCCAGCTTGGCGACGCCCACCCCATGCGGCGTTCCAAACGCCTTCTCGAAGGAGTCGCGCAGGGGCTCGCGGCCCTGTTCGAGCACCTCGAAGATGCCGCCGCCGTCGTCATTTGAGACGACGATGGTGAGGTTCTCCGGGCGCGGGTTATCCTCGGGGAGGATGAGCGAAGTGGCGTCGTGGAGGAAGGTGACATCCCCCATGAGCGCCACGGTGCGCGGTGCGCGGGGCGCGTCGGCCTCGCGGGACTGGGTGGCCAGCGCGATGCCGATAGCCTGCGCGATGGTGCCGTCGATGCCGGCGGCCCCGCGCGGCGAGTAGGTCTCCACACCGTCGAAGGGCAGGCCGATGAAGGACGCATCCCGCACCGCGTTGGAGGCGCCCAGGACGAGGGTATCTCCGACGGCGAGGGTGTCCCCCACCGCGGCGGCGACGTGGAGGCCGGTAAAGCCGATCTCGGGCTTGGTGGCATCCTCACCGGTGGTCTCCGCCAGAACCTCACGAACACCGTCGGCCGCCATCTGGGCCGCGCCTTCGCAGATCTTCATCCACTCTCGCGTGGGCTCGCCGCTGGTTTTGGCGGTGGTACCCAGCTGCGCGGACTCGCCACGGGGGTTGGTGAAATCTTCCGTGCGCGACAGACAGATGAGGTCGATATCGGGATCACTCAGCAGTGCCAGGACACCGCGGTGCAGGGTGGGATGGCCCACGACGATGACCTGCTCCACCTTGGTGTTGACCACGTAGTCGTTGGCGGAGACTTGGGCGCGGCGGAAGAGGTGTGCTGCGGCCGGGTGCACCGGGTGATAGGGCGCAGGTGCCGTGGGCTCGGCGATGGTGGGGACATCCTCCAGGCCTTCGACTTCCCAGGCCTCATCGCCGGCGATGACGAGCGTGTTGCGGCTGAGATCGACGGCCACCTCTCCGTGATTCGCCCACCGCGGGGTACGAGCGCGGTGCTGCGTGTAATCCGTCGGGCTACCGGGCAGCTCTTCGCCTACCAGCGGGGCATCGAGAGCCACGTTGATGTGCACCTGGCGGTCATTCAAAAAGCGCTCCGCGATAAGCGGGATATCACTCGTGCTCTCCACCTGGGTGGTCTCCGCATACACGCCGAAGATGCCGGGCTGCTCAATAGTCTGGGAGGCCCCCGTGCCCACCAAGCGGGCCGGCCGGTCCGCGCTGATGACGGCCAGCGGGGTATGCGAGTAATGCGCCTCCACCATCGCGGGCAGGGCATTAGCCACCGCGGTGCCGGAGGTCATCACGATGCCGACGTGCCGGCGTTGGACGCGTGCCAAACCTAAAGCAGCGAAGGCGGCGGAGCGCTCATCCAGGCGGGTATGCACGCGAATATCGCTGCGCGCGAGAAGCGCCAAAGACAGCGGTGCGTTGCGCGAACCCGGGCAGATAACCACGTCGGTGAGGTGCCGCGAAAGCTGGGCCGCCAGTGCTTCGGCCAGCTGCATCGACTCCGGCTGCGCGGAGGCAGTGGGCTCGGTGTGAGATTCAGTATTAGGCATTGCCTGCACCACCCGTATCGAGCTCTTCCATGCCCGAATCGAATTGCTCGAAGAGGTCATTGATCAACCCTTCCAATTCGGCTCCACCCTGGTCCACACGGTCCTGGACGTCCGGCGGCAGCTCCGTCGGCAGCTCCGTCGGAATATCGGTGGGGAGGTTATCCCGCGGCGAGCTCTTGGTGGTGGTCACCGTGGTGGGAACCTCGGTGGTCACGGTCTCGGTAACCGGCTCCGGGGCGGGTTTGTCAGCATCCGCTGCCGCACCGCGCCACAGGAAGAACAGCACGCCGGCGAAAACGACGGCGATAGCAGCGATGGCCGCGAAGACATAGGACAGGGCTCCCCCGCCCTTCTTCGGCTGCTCCACCTGGTAGCTGGACGGGACCGGGTCATATTGCGGCTGCTGATAGTTCTGGTCATAGCCCTGCTGATAGGGCTGACCATAGGCCTGCGTGTTTTGGGATCCGGGCTCCGGGAAGTGTTGTTGGGGACGCTGTGGCGGCTGCTGTTGGGGCGCGCCGAACTGGCGGGTTTCGTTCTCACCGGTGACGCGGCCGAACTGCCGCGTCTCGTTGTCGCCGTTGTTGTTGGTCATGGGATTTACCTTATCGTGCACCCGCGCCACTTAGCACCCGCCCGGTGGGCGTTAGTCCCGTGGAAACCTGACCCGGCGTGCCATCCGCCACAATCTTTCCGCCATCCGAACCAGACCCCGGGCCCATCTCAATAACCCGGTCAGCGCCGGCAATGAGGTGACGGTCATGATCTGCCACCACGACAGTATGGGAGGCCTCCACCAGCGAGTGCAGCTCAGCGATGAGCAGGTCGATATCGGCCGGGTGCAACCCGACGGTGGGCTCATCCAGCAGGTAGACGGTATGGCCCCGGCGCGAGTTTCGGGAGCGCTGCAGCTCCGTGGCAAGCTTGATGCGCTGCGCTTCACCGCCGGAAAGCTCCGGAGCGCCCTGGCCCAAGCGCAGGTAACCTAGCCCCACCGCTTCCAAGGTTTGCAGCGCGTGGAGGATCGGCGCTTCATCTGCAAAGACCTCCAGGGCCTCTTCCACCGTAAGGTCGAGGATGTCCGCGATGGTCCTGTCCTTCCAGCGGATGGACAAGGTGTCATCGTTATAGCGCTGTCCCTGGCAATCCGGGCACTGGGTATAGGAGCCTGGAAGGAAGACCAGCTCGACCTCGATCTGGCCGGCGCCACCGCAGGTGGGGCACTGGCCTTGCTTAACGTTGTAGGAAAAGCGCGAGACCGTCCATTTCTTCTTCTTGGCCTCCGGGGTGGCCGCGAAGAGCTTGCGCACGTTGTCGAAGAGGTTGGTGTACGTCGCCACCGTGGAGCGCGGGGTTCGGCCGATTGGCTTTTGGGTAATGGAGACCACGCGCTTGACCTGCTTCGGACAGTCCGGCCCCGTGAGCATGTCATGGAGTGCGGCCAGCAACGTGGATTTGCCGGAACCCGAAAGCCCAGTAATGGCCGTAAACTGGCCGAGTCCGAAGTCCACGTTGAGGCCATCGATGGTGTGCGAGTGCACCCGGCGCAGCGCGATATCACCGTGCGCCGATCGCGCTTCGACCTTGGGCGTGGGGCGCGGGCGCGCCAAGGCACGCGCGGTGGGAGTATCTGCAGAGTCCGCCGCCTCTATGTAATCGGCGACGGGACCCGAGTACACCACCTGGCCGCCGCGCTCACCGGCGAGCGGGCCGACATCCACGATCCAATCGGCCTGCTTGACCAGTTCCATGTCGTGCTCCACCAGCAGCACCGAGTTCCCCTCCGCAATGAAGCGACGGCACATATCCAGCACCGCACCTCGTTCCACCGGGTGCAGGCCCGCAGAGGGCTCATCCAGAACATAGGTCACGCCATAGAGCCCGGAGCGCAGCTGCGCAGCCAGGCGCAGGCGCTGCACCTCACCTCCTGAGAGCGTTTCCGTCGGCCTATCCAGGCTGAGGTGCCCAAGTCCGAGTTCTAAGGCCGATTCGAAAGCCGGAAGGAGGGCCTTGAGGAGCAGGTCTTCCGCGTCATTCGGTTGCGGTTTCTGGGCTTTGAGGAGCTCGAAGACTTCGCTCAGCGGGAGGGCATTGAATTCGTCGATAGGCAGCCCGGCGTAAGTAACCTTGAGGGCCTTCGCCGTCAGCCGGCGCCCCTGACAGGTATCGCACTGGCGGGTTTCCATGAAGCTCAAGACGCGGGCGCGGAGTGTGTCCGACTTCGTCTCCGCATAGGTCTTGGTCAGGTAGCTGGCCACGGAACGCCACGTGCCCTCGTAATTGCGCTGAATCTGATCCGCTCCGCGGCGCGGCTTGACGGTCACCACCGGGCGTTCCTCGGTGAAGAGGATCCACTCGCGGTCTTTTTTAGAAAGCTGCTCCCACGGCGAATCCAGGTCATAGCCCAGTTCTTGCAGGATGTCGTGGAAATTCTTGCCCGCCCAGGCCCCTGGCCACGCAGCAATCGCGCCTTCCTCGATGCTTAAGGAGGGATCCGGCACCATGGAGGCCTCCGTGGGTTCGTGGACCACGCCGGTGCCCTGGCACTCCGGGCACATGCCCTCCGGGGTATTTGGGGAAAAGGAATCGGAGTACAAGCCCTCCGGATTGTCACCGCAGCGCGAGTACAGCAAGCGCACGGAGTTAGACATGGCGGAGATGGTCCCCACCGTGGAGCGCGCGCTGCTTGCCGACGCCGACTGCTGCAGCGCCACCGTCGGCGGCAGGCCTTCGATGCGGCCTACCTGCGGGTCCACCGCCGAGGCAATGAGCCGGCGGGCGAAAGGCGCGACGGATTCCAAATAGCGGCGCTGACCTTCACCGTGGATGGTGCCGAAAGCCAGCGAGGACTTTCCGGAGCCGGACACCCCGGTTACGGCCACGAGCTGGCCGCGCGGCAAATCCACGTCCACGTTGCGAAGGTTGTGCAGGTGCGCGTCTTTCACGGAAATGGTCATGCCCGCCAGCCTACGCTGCCCTCCGGACATGTACCGTGAGCTGTGTTTTTAAAGGTGCGGCCAGCACTCGCGCACGCGCTCGAACCACCACTCGCGGCGCTCGCCCGGCGCGGCGAGTGTGCTCAGGCGATCCGGGTCGGGGGTGAGGGCTTCGGCGCGCAGGTGACCGTCGACAAGCTCGCGTGGTGCTGTCACATCCTCCAGGAACAGCGACCCGGTGGCCAGGCCCGCAGCGGCCGGGGTGACGTCGATGTCTTCGTCGTCATAGATTTGCGGCAAGGCGGCCACTGCGGCAAGTCCCATGGAGATTCCCACCGAGGTATCCAGGGCAGAGGCCACCGTGATGTCCATGTGGCGCTCGCGCAGGTGGGAGGCTACCTCGAGTACTTTGCGCACCCCGCCCAGCGGCGCGGGCTTAACCACGGCGACATCAGCCGCTTGCAATTCCGCCACCCGATAAGGGTCGCTGGCCTTGCGGATAGATTCATCCGCCGCCACCCGCACGAAAATCCCGGCGCGCATGAGCTGGGTGCGCACCTCCTTGAGTTCCTCAACGGTCTTGCACGGCTGCTCCATGTAATCCAGCGGCATGAGCTCCTTGGCCGCGGTGACGGCTTCCTCAACGCTCCAGCCGCAGTTGGCGTCGACGCGCAAAACCGGCACGCGACCCTGTGCCTCGATGTAGGCGCGGACAGCGTGAACGCGCGCGATATCGTCCTCTAGGGTCTGCCCCTTCTCCGCCACCTTGATTTTGAAGGTGCGGCAGCCGGGATAGCGCTCCATGACCTCCGGCACCTGCTCGGCAGGAACCGCAGGGACGGTGCCGTTGACTTCTACCCACTCGCGCACGGGTTCCGGAAAGCCTTCGTAGGCCGCTTCCAGCCCGGCGGCGAGCCAGCGGGCGGATTCCTCCGCCCCGTACTCCAGGAAGGGGGCGAACTCACCCCAGCCCGCGGGGCCATCGATAAGCAATGCTTCCCGGGTCGTAATGCCACGGAACTTCACGGCGAGTGGAAGGGAGACCACGTGGGCGCGGTCAAGGACGTCATCAATGTGCATGACGTTCATCGTACGTGTGGGGGGTTGAGCGCGACACCTGTCATAGCCGGTGTTACCTTTAAACAGTAAGTGGATATAACCAGAAGAAGGATCTTTACATGCTCTACCTTCTCATCGCGCTACTGGCCATCGCCGCAGTTGTCTACCTCATCTATAAGAAAGTCCACGCCGCGGCCTCCATTTTTGCCGTTGGCGTAGTCCTGCTCATGCTCGCCGCGCTCACCGGGCGCGCCGACTTCCGCACCACCGAAATCGAAGCCACCGGCAATGCCTTCTACGACCAGCTGTTGGTTGTGGACGCACTGTTCAAGGCACGCTTCTCCGGTATCGGCATGGCAATCATGGTGCTCTTCGGCTTCGTGTCCTACATGCGGCACATCGGCGCCGACGCCAAGACGGTCGTGGTGCTCTCCTCACCGCTCAAGCGCTTCAAAGGTTCCTACTGGCTGGTTCCGGTGGGCTTCATTTTGGGTACGCTCCTGTCCTTGGTGATTCCATCTGCCGCGGCACTGTCCCTACTGCTCGTGGCCACGCTTCTACCGGCCCTCATCGCTGCGGGCCTGACACCCCTAACCGTGGGCGCCATCGTGGTGACCTCCTCCACCATCGTTCCCACCCCGCTGGAGGCAGGCCTCATTCAGGGCGCCGACCTCACCAACATGACTCCGACGGAATTCGTCTACGGCGCCGTTGCCTACGCCACGGTTCCCACGCTGCTCATCACGGCCTTCGTCCACATGTGGTGGCAGCACCGCTGCGATAAGGCGGATGCCCGCAAGGCTTTGGCCTCCGGTGAAGTCACCGCTGACTCGATGAATGACAAAGCCACTGAAGAAGCTATCGCCCGCGCCGCCTCCCTGCCGGGTTACTACGCCGTGCTCCCGCTCATGCCGCTGCTGCTCATCATCATCTCCGCCATCCTCAACCGCATGGGCGTTATCCCCTTTGAGGGCGGCATCCTCCCAGTGACTGTGGTCTCCCTGTTCATCGCGATGATCATCGAGTCCATCCGCAAGCGCACCGTCACGGGTGCGGTGGATTCAATCTCCAGCTTCTTCAAGGGCATGGGCGAAGGTGCTGCGGGCGTCGTGGCCCTGTTGGTCGCCGCCGCCGTCCTCGTGGAGGGCATCACGCAGATGGGTGTCATCGACATGCTTATCGACGCCGCCGAAGGCTCCTCCGGAGCCGCCGTCATCATCGTTCTCATCTTCGTCGCCGCCACCGCCGCGATGGCCGCGCTCACCGGCTCCGGCACCGCGCCTTATTTCGCCTTCTCTGAGGTAGTACCCAACCTGGCCTCGCAGACCTCCATCCACGCCCCACAGATGCTCACCGCCATTTGGGGAACCTCCAACCTCATGCGCCAGGTCTCCCCGGTCAACGCCGCGGTGCTCATTGTTGCCGGTGCCATCAAGGTCAACCCCATCCAGCTGGTCAAGCGCACCTCCGTGCCCATGATTGTGGCGACGGTGCTCAACACGCTGTTTGCGTTCATGTTTATTGGGTAACACTCCCCGGCTGTGGCCTTAGCGCCCCTTTAAACCACCATGCGGGGCGCTAGGCTACAACTCATGCGAAAACTCTCTACTCTCTCTTTACTCGTTGCCGCCGGAATTGCATTGAACGCCTGCGGCGATACTTCTGACTCCTCTACACCTGCTAGTGAGGCTTCTGCCGACAGCCAATTAACCTCCGTTGTGGCCCCAGTGACTGCCTCCACTTCCGAGGCCCCCGAGGACAGCGGCCCCGCGCCGACTCTTAACGATGCCCCGAGCGGCACTCCCGCCGCGGACGACAACGCCAACCCCAACCCGGGCGGCCACAACATCAACGTCGGGCAAGTCGGCGGTGCATGCGGCTATACCAATCAAGGAGACAAGATCCACGCAGGAGAAAACACCTCCTGTGAGTTCGCCGCCGCTATGTTTGATGAGGCCATCAAGCACACCTTCACCTGGTCGCAGCGCAGTTCTACCGTGAATGGCTCCTACAACACCCGCATTACAGCCATGAGCCCGGCGACCAAACAAACCTACGACCTGTATTGCGCCATGGGCTCTGACACTCGAACTTTCTACTGCGGCATCGACGGCGACAATTCTGTCTACGCCAGCTTTGAAGAGGCCAATCGCCAGACGTGGACTAACCGGCTGTCTACCGAAGGCCAGCCGTAGCGAGCAACCAAACATGACGTACACAACGATCAAATAAGGCCCCAGATCATCGAAGTTTTCGGCCGCTATTTGTTAGAAGTGTCACGCCGCCAATGCGAAGCCTCCTGCCTGCCGTACAATTGCACAGACAATCAATCCCATTAAGGGTTAAAGGAGGAACCATGCTACTTGCTGAAGCCTTGGCCGAGCGCGCCCAGGCGCAGGAGCGCCTCAACTCGCTGAGTGACCGACTCGCGGCGACGGTCCGCATTCAGGAAGGCGATGAACCGGATGAGAACCCGACGGATCTGCTCCGTGAGCTCGAGGGCGTGACTAAGCGCATCGATGAGCTCGTCATCGCGATCAACGCTACGAACACGGCCACCGCATTCGACGATGAGATCACGCTGATGGAAGCGCTGGCTCTGCGTGATGGCCTGCTGCGCAAGCGCCGTATCTACCAGGGGTTGGCCGAGCGCGCGGGTGCGCGCCAGGACCGCTACTCCCGCTCGGAGATCAAGTTCGTGGCCACCGTGCCCGTGCCGAAGCTGCGCGAGCGTGCCGACGATCTGGCCCGCCAGTACCGCGAACTGGATACCCGCATCCAGCAGTTGAACTGGAATACGGAACTGATAACTAAATAGCGACTGCCGCTAGTTGTGCCGCATCCTTGCGGCACGTCATGTCGTTCGACATTTAGTCATGTCGTGTGCGCCTTGCCGCACACGACGGTAGCCCACACTCTTCGCAGCGAGCGCAACCCTTACTGGGCAGGGAAAAGTCCAGTGCTTCTCAGGCGCCTTCGTAGCGCAAGAAGGCAGGGAGGTTCGATTCCGTCCCACTGTATGGTGTACCGCGCTGGTACGGAGTACACGTGCACATTGACGGGGATAATCCCGCAGTATTGTTTATTGTTTATCACCGCCGCGCTGGGCGGAGAGTGTGGGTGAGGGTTTGGGAATGGGGACTATACTTCCGGCGCACCGCTTTCCAATTAAGCTTGTGTGCCATGAGCGAGCAGAAGAACTACAGCACCGATAATCCTTTCAAGCCGGAGCTCTGGCGCCCCGTCGAGGGCTTTGAGGACCTGACGGATATCACCTATCACCGGCTCATCAGTGATGGTCCGAAGCCCCAGCGCAAGGACGGCATCGTCCGCATCGCCTTCGACCGCCCCGAGGTGCGCAATGCGTTTCGCCCGCACACGGTGGATGAGCTTTACCGCGCGCTGGACCACGCACGCCGCACGCCAGATGTTGGCACGGTGTTGCTGACCGGCAACGGGCCTTCCCAGAAGGACGGCGGCTGGGCGTTTTGCTCCGGCGGTGACCAGCGCATCCGCGGCCGCTCCGGGTACCGCTATGCCACGGAGCACGCACACGATGACGCGACTGCCGACGAGTCCACTGTCGACACCGCCCGCGAAAAAGTTGAAGGCGGTCGCCTGCACATCCTGGAGGTCCAGCGCCTCATCCGCACTATGCCCAAGGTGGTCATCGCCGTGGTCAACGGCTGGGCCGCCGGCGGCGGACACTCCCTGCACGTAGTGTGCGATATGACCATTGCCTCCCGCCAGGAGGCCCGCTTCAAGCAGACCGACGCCGACGTCGGCTCTTTCGACGCCGGCTATGGCTCGGCCTACCTGGCCAAGATGGTGGGCCAGAAGTACGCCCGCGAGATCTTCTTCTTGGGACGCACCTACGACGCGCAGCGCATGTACGAGATGGGTGCCGTCAACGAGGTAGTTGACCACGCCGAGCTGGAGGACGCTGCTATCCAGATGGGGCGCGAGATCAACATGAAGTCCCCCACCGCCCAGCGCATGCTCAAGTTCGCCTTCAACCTCACTGACGACGGACTCATGGGCCAGCAGGTCTTCGCCGGCGAAGCCACCCGTTTGGCTTATATGACCGATGAAGCCGTCGAGGGCAAGGAGTCCTTCCTGGAAAAGCGCGAGCCCAACTGGGATGACTTCCCGTACTACTACTAGTCCCAAGGAGAAGCCGAAGTGCTGTACTTTGCCATTGCCCTCGCGGCCATCGCGCTGGTTGCCGTCATCGGTTCCCGTGTGTGGATGCTGCGCCACATCCAACAGGCCCAAAGGGACGGTGAGCGCCCCTTCGATCAGGAGGATGAGCTCATCAACCCTTACGAACACCGCGGGCGGTAACCTAACTAACCGTGACTTTCCTCTCTCCTCTGCCCGTCGATCCGCGTGACCCTGCCGCCATCCTCCCTGATCTGGAAGCGGCCATCGCAGGACAAGCCACCTTCCTGCCCATTCCGGCGGAGGACCGCACCCGCGCGCAGCTGCTGCGCAACCACATGCGCGCAGGAGAACCTATTGACTCCTCCATCGCACTCGTCGTGGCCACCTCTGGGTCCACGGGCACACCGAAGGGCGCGCAACTCACGGCCGCCAACTTGGTGTCTAGTGCCGATGCCACGCACCGGACTTTAGGCGGCACCGGTCAGTGGCTACTAGCCATGCCCGCCTCCCATATCGCGGGCATCCAAGTATTGGTGCGCTCCCTCGTCGCGGGAGTGGAGCCGCTGTGCCTTGATCTCTCAGAAGGGTTCTCCGTCCCTCATTTCGCCCGCGCCGCGCACGAGCTGGCCGCCACCGGGGATCGCTCATACACGGGACTGACCCCGATGCAGCTGGCCAAGGCCATGGATTCACTAGAGGGAATCGAGGCCCTGCGCACCTTTGATGCCATCCTCGTCGGGGGCGCTGCCACCCACCCGCAGTTGCTGAATTCGGCAAAGAAGCTGCGCATCAGCATCGTCACTACGTATGGATCCTCGGAAACCGCCGGGGGCTGCGTCTATAACGGTGAACCCCTGGATAGTGCGCGCGTGCGCATCGGCGAGGAGAACCGCGTTTTCCTCGGCGGGCCCATGATTGCGCAGGGCTACCGCAACGTGGACTCGGATGCTTTCATGGTCGATGAATCCGGCACTTCCTGGTTCGCCACCTCCGACACCGGCGCGCTTCACGACGGCCACCTCACCGTCACCGGGCGCCTCGACAACATCCTGAACACCGGCGGGCTCAAGCTCCATCCAGAACAGCTCGAGCAGCACATCCTGCGCGTGCCGGGAGTGGAGAGCGTGTGCGTGGCCGGCATCCCCCACCCACGCTTAGGACAGATGATCGTCGCTGCCTATACCGGATGGGCGGATGTCGGCGATATCCTTGTGGCTCTCGACGATAGTGGCCTTCCCCGGTGGCAAATCCCCAAGGACTTCAAGCGCCTGGCCCAGCTCCCCACCACCGGTCCCGGCAAGGTTGACCGCCTCGCCGTCGCCCGCATGTGGGACAGCTAAGCCTCCGCTTCGCCAAAGCTGCGTACGGCAATGCCGCGCGCAGCGGATTCCCCGAGGGGGAAGTGTGAACCTTCATCGACGGCAACCTCGAGCACACCCGCAACCGAAGGGGCAACGACGGTCAATTCTACTCCCGGCCGCACTCCATATTTATCCAGGTAGCGCAAAAATTCGCCATCAGCGTCAGTGACCTGCTCCACGGTGACGGGGGTCTGCGCGGGGACGTCGATAAGCGTAATGCGCGAGACCGGCTCGGCAGTGCCATCCGGGGCAGGTATGGGATCACCATGCGGATCGCGGGCGGGGTTGCCCAGGAAAGAATCAAGACGTTCAACGAGCCTGTCGGACGTCGCGTGCTCTAGCATTTCTGCCTCATCGTGCACCTCATCCCAGGTATAGCCCAGAGTGCGCACGAGGAAGGTTTCCAGGAGCCGATGCCGGCGCACCATTGCCACAGCCAGCCGCCGGCCTTCCTCAACAAGCCGAACACCGAAGTAGCGTTCGTGTTCCACCAGCCCCTTCGCGGCCAGGCGCTTGACCGCCTCCGACGTGGTGGGCAGCTTCTGCCCCGCCGCTTTAGCTAGGTCCCCCAGCGGCATCGCGGTATTAGCGCCCTCTTTCTCCTCATAGGTCCAGAGGATCTTGAGGTAATCCTGGGTGCGTTCGGGCAGCTCACTGATGTGCATACCCCCATCGTAGTTCAGCCTATTGCTTCCAAAGGTTTCAGGACTTATGCTCTTTCAAGTTCAATCTATTGAACATCGACATTCACTTTTAATAAGAGGGGTTTCCCGTGAAGAAACTTATTGCGCTTCCCCTCGCTTCCCTCGTGGCTGCCACCGCGCTGACTGCCTGCACCAGCAGCGACTCCGCCGAAGCCCAGGACGACAATCTGACGATCTTCGCCACGACCGGTTACTTGGCTGATGCGGCCGCCAACATCGCCCCGGACGCCGACATCACCACCATGGTCGGCCCCGGCGGCGATCCACACACCTACCAGCCCACCACGCGCGATATTGAAAAGATGCAGGACGCCGACCTCGTCCTCTGGAACGGCCTTCACCTCGAGGCGCAAATGGTGGACCAGCTCTCCTCCCTCGGTGAAAAGCAGCTAGCTGTCGGCGAACAGCTCGATACTGCTGACCTCCTGCCGTGGCCCGAGCAAGGTGACAAGGGCGAAAAACTCTACGACCCGCACATCTGGAATAGCCCCGAGCTGTGGAGCCAGGTCGTCGATCACATCGGCACCAAACTCGGCGAAATCGACTCTGACAATGCCGAAGAGTACGCCGCGGCCGCCGATGCTTATGAAGACAAGATTGCAGCCGCGCACGACAAGGCCGCTAAGGAACTCGAAAGCGCCTCCCCGCGCGTTCTTATCACCGGCCATGACGCCTTCAACTACTTCGGCAAGACCTTCGACTTTGAAGTCCAAGCCACCGACTTCGTGACCACCGAAGCCACCAAGTCCGCCACTGAGATCTCCGAGCTCGCGGATACGATCGCGGAGAAGAAGGTCCCCGTTATCTTCCAAGATAACCAGGCGAACCCACAGGCCATCACTTCTCTCAAGGAAGCCGTAGAAACCCGCAACTGGACCGTCACCATCTCGGATGAAGAGCTCTTTGCCGATACCCTCGGCCCGGAAGCCCCAACCGATACCTACCTCGGAGCCTTCGAACATAACGCTAGCGCCGTGGCGAAAGCACTAAGCTAATGCTCAGCGTAGGAAACCTCACCGCCGGCTATCCCCGCACGCCGGTGCTTCACGACGCCTCCTTCACCCTCACCCCCGCGACTATCACCGGGCTGGTGGGTGCGAACGGGTCGGGAAAGTCTACTCTGGTCCGCACGCTGGTAGGGCTCCTTCCGCCTCTAGCCTGCGGGTCGATGACCTTCGATGGCGTCGATCTGGCACATTTTCGGCAGCGGCTCGGATATATGCCACAACATGCGGATATCGACTGGAATTACCCTGCCACCGCCTTCGACATCGCCCTGATGGGCCGCACCGCCGGGCTGC
Organism: Corynebacterium sp. HMSC074C01; assembly: GCF_001814605.1. NCBI lineage: Bacteria > Bacillati > Actinomycetota > Actinomycetes > Mycobacteriales > Corynebacteriaceae > Corynebacterium > Corynebacterium sp. HMSC074C01. Next base: position 42,174 of record NZ_KV817275.1, read on the forward strand.
GCTGGTGGCAGTGGCCCAGCCGCGCTGACAAAGACGCCGCCCACGCAGCACTTGCGCGCACCGGAATGCAGGCACACGCGCAGCTGCCGATTTCCGCCCTGTCTGGTGGTCAGCGCCAGCGCGTGTTGTTGGCGCGCACGCTCGTTAGCGAGCCGGAATTCATCATCCTCGACGAGCCCTTCGCTGGTGTCGATGCCGCGAGTCAGCGCGCCATCATGGATGTACTCAAGGAACTGCGCGAGAACGGCGTGACCATCCTGCTGGTGCATCACAACCTGGCGGAGGTCGCCGACTTTTGCGATGAGGTCCTCATGGTCGGCCACGGCCGGCTCATTGCTGCTGGCCCCACCGAGCAGGTACTTACCGAGTCCGCCATTGCCGACATGTTTTCCCTGCCATCATGAACCCACTCGAGCTTCTTCAGAACTACACCTATACCCAGGCACTCCTGGGCACCGTGCTCATCGGTGGCTGCGCTGGCGCGCTAGGCCCACTGGTATATGTTCGCCGCACCAGCCTGCTGGCCGATGCCATCTCGCATTCTTCCCTGCCTGGACTGCTCACCGCCTTCCTCGTGGCCACCGCCATTGGCTGGGACGGGCGAAATGTCTGGCTTCTTTCTTGCGGCGCCCTGCTCACCGGAACCCTCGCGGTGGGGTGCATTCACCTCATCCCGCGGTTAACTCCCCTGGGGCAAACCACTGCGATGGCGGCCACGCTAACCACATTTTTCTCGGTGGGCATGCTGCTCATGCAGTATATTTCCCGCCGACCATTGCCTGGCAAGGCCGGAATCCAGGATTATTTGCTGGGAAATGCCTCCACGCTCACTCGCGCGGATGTACGGTCCACACTCATCATCGGTGGCTGCGTGCTGCTTTTTCTTTTCCTCATTCACACCCGGCAGGCCGCAGTCACTTTTGATTCAAGTTTTGCCCAGGTAGCCGGCATCCGCACCTCGTTCCTCAACGCGGCTAGTTTCTTCGCCCTCACCGCCATCACGGTGCTCGGCGTCAAAGTCGTCGGCGTAGTGCTCATGGTCGCCGTGGTCATCAGCCCTGCCGCCGCTGCCCGCCCCTGGACCACGCGCTTGCTACCTTTCATCGCGCTCTCCGGGTTCTTCGGCGCGGCCACCGCTGCTCTCGGCTGCTATGTCTCCATTGCACACGGCCCGCTGCCCACCGGTCCGGTCATCGTCTTGGTTCAGGCGGCGCTCGTCACCATCAGCCTCCTCAGCAGAAAGCTCGCCTCATGACCCTCGCCGCCACCGCTTGTCTCCTTGCCGTCCTGACCGCCTTGGCCTGTGCTATCCCCGGCACCTTTGTTGTCCTCAAAGGCCAGGCCATGCTGATCGACGGCATCGGCCATGCCGTCCTTCCCGGAATTGCCGTCGGCTACCTCTTTACCGCAGATCTAGATTCACCCATCTTGCTCGTTACCGCGGCCGCTGGCGCCTTGGTGGTGGCGTTGGGAACTGACGCACTACAGCGCAGCCCGCTGGTGACTGCTGATTCCGCCCTCGGATTGGTCTTTCCCGCCCTGTTTGCCGCCGGAGTCATCCTGATTTCTACGCACATGAGCCACGTGCACCTTGATGTCCACGCCGTTCTCGTCGGTGATCTCAACCTCGCGGCCTTCTCCAATCCCAACTATTGCTACATCATGGCCGCAGTGCTGGGTATCAATGCTCTCTTCCTCGCCCTTACACTGCCGCGTTTATCCGCCACGACTTTTGACGCCGATTTTTGTGCCGCACGCGGGGTGCCCACGCGCGTTCTTCACATCATATTTATGACCGTGGTTGCCTGCACCGCCACCGCCGCCTTTCACGCTGCCGGTGCCATGCTGGTCATCGCTCTCATGGTATTCCCGACGATGACCGCGCGGCTGCTTACTCAGCGCGTGCCCACGCTGGTGTTGACCGCCTGTGGCGTTGCCGCTATCAGCGCGGTCGTGGGATTTTGGGTTACCTATGTCCTTGACGCGGCTACCTCTGCCGCAATGACAGTCACCAATGCCGTTATTTTCGTTGCAGTGCTCATCATCTACCGCTTTCGCCAACGCACCAGCTCATTGCCGCAGCACACCACACCAGTGGCACAATAGTGAGCATGTCTGCCTATTCCGCCACTCCTGCCGATTGGCTCCAGGGTGCTCGCCCGCACACCTGGGCCAATGCTTTTGCTCCTGTTATCGCTGGTACCGGTGCCGCCGCCGCGGCCCACGGTCTGCACTGGGGACGCGCATTGCTGGCACTCATCGTGGCCTGGGCTCTTATCATCGGCGTGAACTACGCCAACGACTACTCCGATGGCATCCGCGGCACCGATGATGACCGCACCGGCCCCCAGCGGCTTACCGGCGGCGGGCTGGCCAAACCGCAACACGTCAAGTTCGCCGCCTTCGCCTCCTTCGGCGTGGCGGCTATCGCGGGCATCTCACTCTCCCTAGCTGCCAACGCCGCCTCGTTCATCCTCGTCGGCGCCGTGTGTATCGCCGGTGCCTGGTTCTACACCGGTGGCAAGAACCCCTACGGCTACCGCGGGTTCGGGGAAATCGCCGTTTTCGTGTTCTTCGGACTCGTCGCGGTCCTAGGTACCGAGTACACACAGGCCGGCCGCATCACGTGGACAGGCCTTGCCTTAGCCGTGGGTATCGGCGGTATGAGTGCGGCGGTAAACCTGGCCAATAACATCCGGGACATCCCCTCCGATAAGGCCACCGGCAAGATCACTTTGGCGGTGCGCCTGGGTGATAAAAAGTCCCGCACGCTATTCATGACACTCTTGCTGCTGCCGGTACTACTCACCATCGGCCTAGCCTTCGATTCCTGGGCCGCGCTCGCTTCGCTGCTCTACTTCCCCCTCGCGCTGGGTGCTATCCGCACCGTCAACCGCGGCGCACGCGGCCCGAAACTCATCCCAGTACTTGGCATGGCCGGCCGCGCGATGCTGGTGTGGGCGGTTATCAACGCTGTAGCGCTGGCTCTGGTTTAACCACCGATTTAGCGGCCAGCCAGCTCCTCTTGGACCCACTTCTTGTGGGCCTTGCGCTGCGCGGAGTACTCCGCCAGCGTCTGAGTGGCTTCCATGCGCCACGTGGAGAAGATCAGCATGGACAGCGGCAGCGCCACAAACAACGCCAACAGGGCGGAGACCAGCAGCGGAAAGGTCCCGAGAACCGCCATGGCCAGCAGCTGAATCACCGCGGTGAGCACAATGAACAGCACCACGCGGGCAGCCCCGTACTTCCACAAAGCGACGCGGGAGCGGCGCTTGAGCGCCGGGTCCGGCTGGGGCGGTTCGGAGTTCTGGGAGGCGTTGGTGGTGTTTTCTGTCTGACTCATAATTCTCACTTTTGCTTTGCGGGCATTCCGTAGAATACAACGCATGGGTCGATTGATACTACTACTCTTGTTTGTCCTCGCGGCGGTCCTCGTATGGAAGGCCTTTGGTCCGTCGAGTTGGAATAAGAAGGTGCAGCAGACACAGCAGCCGCAGCGCCCCGCAATCAAGGGCCCAGACGATGACGAAGAGTTCCTGTGGAACCTAGAGAAGCAGCGCTTCAAAGAGCGCCGCGCCAGGGAGCGGGAGGCAGAGCGCCAAGAAGAAGAGCGCCGCCGTCGCTCACAGGGTTCACAAGGTTCCCAGAAACCCAAGGCCCCCGAGGACAAAGACGGTAAAGGCGAAGAAGCCGACGAAGCCTAAGCCTTCGGCTCGAAGGTCATCTCAAGGCCGAGGGCCTCAGCCACCGCAATCACCTTTTCCCAGCGCACGCCAGAGCCGCCGTGCTCAATAGTGTGCAGCGTGGAGCGCGAAATCCCGGCCTTCTCAGCCAGCGCCTGCTGCAAGATACCGAGTTCTCGGCGGCGCTGCGCAAAGCCCTCACCGAGAGCGATGAGCTGCGGGTTATCGCCCGCCGGCTTGCCCTGCTTGTGCCGCGGCTTAGGGGTCTCCGCCATTTAGTTCAGCCCCGCATAGGAGTGCAGGCCAGAGACAACCATGTTGATGAAGAACAGGTTGAAGATCATGAGCAGCATCGCCGCGATGTTGATATACGGCGCGGCCTTGCGGAAGGCCGGCGTCGCGCGGGCGTGCAGGTAGGCGGCGTAGAGGATCCAGGTGGCAAAGGATACGGTCTCCTTCGGGTCCCAGCCCCAGTAGCGTCCCCATGCGGACTCGGCCCAAATAGCGCCCAACACAATACCCAGGCCCAGGGTCGGCAGCGCCACCACGCCCAAGCGATAAGCCAAGCGGTCCAGCTTCTTAGCCGAAGGAAGCGGGCGGGCAAGCGCACCGAAGAAACCAGACTCATTGCCCTTCGGCTGGAATTCACGCAGCACGCTGAGCAGAGAAGCAATACCGGAAACCACGCCGATGGACGCACCCAACGAGACCACAGTGACGTGAATGGGCAGCCAGTGAGACTGGAGTGCCGGAACCACCGGAGCGGATTCCGCATAGAGCTTGGTGGAGCCGTAGAACATCAGCGCCAGGATCGGCGTGAGCAGCCACGGCCACAGGGTGCGCCACTCCTTGCGCTGCATGGCGATGGTCGCCACCACCATGGCACCGGCGGTCACCATGAGCACGTACTCGTAGAGGTTGCCAAACGGGAAGCGGCCGGTAGCCAAACCACGCAGCACGATGGCCGCCAAGTGCAAGGCGATGCCCAGCCACAGCAGCATCTGCGTCATGCCACCGAGCTTGTCGGCGTTCTCCCGCTTCTTCGCCAGATCCGCATCTAGGTCAGCATCGGGGCCAGCGCTGGTTGCCGGGGGGACGTCGCCAAGCACGGCGCCATCTGCCGAAGCCCCCACGGTGGCGAGCTCGCGCTGCTGCGCCGCGGCAGTCGTGCGGGCGCGCATGGCCTCGATGATGCTGTGCATCCGGCCGTAGTAGACCAGGGACAGCACCAAGGCGAGAGCATAAATGACGAACGCGGTTTGCACCGCGATGTCTGAAAAGTTGGACAGATTTTGATCAACCTGCATGAGTGGGAAACCTTGCCTTCACAATCGTGCCTACACCGTGCTTCGCGCACGAGGCTGCATGAGCGGAGAGATTTATGGTGCTCATAAGGCTACCCCTCAACCGTTGCAGTATCCAACTTTTGAAGGATGTATTCCGCGCCTTTAGTCGGCGGAGTAGAGTTCGTCTTCCTCCACCTCATCAGGATCCGGCAACTCCAAGAGCTCGCGGTGCAGCTTGTGGAACTCCTCGGACCAGCCGGCGCGGTCGGTACGGGCAAGCCCACCCATCTCGATGTCGGTGCCGCCGTTGGCGCCCGGCCGGATGCGTACCCACACGCGGCGGCGCTTAATCACCAGCGAGCCAACAAGCGAGACCAGCATGACCAGCGAGGACACCAAGACCCAACTCTGGAAGGGGTCATAGGAAACCTGGTAGTTCGCAAACTCGGAGGCACCGTCGAAGGTGATCTTCGTGCCGTCGTCCAGCGTGACCGATTCGCCCTGGTTCAGGTTCACGCGGTCGATCTTCTGCAACTGCCCCGTGTGGACCAGGTTGGAATCGAGGGAGAAGAAGGACTGCGGGGTACCCGTGTCCAGACCGGCATCACCACGGTAGATATCGATGGCCACGGCTGGGGCCAGCATCGCCGGATAGGAGGATTGCAAGAGCTTGCCGTTCTCACCGGACCACTCGGCGGTCGGGGCGAACAGGCCCTGGATAGCGATCTGGTTCTGGCGGCGCTCAAACAGGTCCGGGTACATGCCCGCCGGCGGGTCGAAGCGCATAACACCCGAAGAGAGGAAGAACGTGGTGTCGTTGGGCTGGAACTGGATGGTCTGCGTGCGCTTTTCGCCGTTGGGCCACTCCACCGTCATGGTCGGCGCAAAGCCGTGTCCCTGCAGGTAGACCCGGTTGTTGTCAATGCGCAGCGGGTGGTTGACCTGCAGCTGGTAGTCCTCCCAGGTCTCCGGATCCGAAAAGATATCGTCGCCTGCGGCATAGGACACGTTCGAGGTGAACATCTCCGCCTGGCCATTGGGCAGGTAGTCCGCGGTGAAGTCGTGAGCCAGGAAGCAGAAGGGGTGCAGGCCGGTGCCGTCGAAAAGCGGGCCCGCGCGGAAAGAGTCATAGACGGAGGTTGAGGTATTGCAGAACTCCGTGGACTGCGGCTGCTCCTGGGTCTGGCCCTGGGAGTTCTTCTCCGTCACCACGATGACCTGGCCCTCGTAGTGCACCAAGCGCCCGGCTGCCATAGTGAGCAGGATGGCCACGAGCGCGATGTGGAAGATGAGGTTGCACAGCTCGCGGGCATAGCCGCGCTCGGCGGAGAAAGACTGCGCGCCCGCGCGGTCCTTCTCCGGGGAAACCTCATTGACGCGCCACTTCTTCAGCATGGCCTTCGTGGCAGCCGCGATCTCCTCCGGGGATTTCTCCGAATGCCCCGTGGCGTTCAGCGGCATCTTCTCAAGGAACTTCGGCGCGCGCGTCGGCGGTGTGCGGTAGGCCTTGTAGTGATCCCACGATCGCGGGATGATGCAGCCCACCAAAGAAATCATGAGCAGCACATAGATGGCCTGGAACCAGACGGAGGAGAAGACGTCGAAAAGCTGCAGCTTATCGTAGATCTCCGCGACTTTACCGTTGGTCTCAATGAAGTCATTGACATTGGACTCATTGAGCGAGCGCTGCGGCAGGAGCGAGCCCGGAATGGCAGCAATGGCTAGCAGGAAGAGCAGCGCCAGCGCGGTGCGCATGCTGGTCAGCCAATGCCAGGCCTTGCGGATATATCTCACGAAAATTCTCCTTTAAATCAGCGTCGCGCCATAGGACACGGTCCACTGGCGGATGGCGTTGATGAAATCTCCCCAGAGCCCGGTCAGCAGCGCCAGACCGACGAGGATCATGGCGATGCCGCCAACAATCTGGATGGCGCGGGAGTGTTTGCGCATCCAGGTCACGGTGCGCATCGCTTTGGCGGAGCCCAGTGCCACGAGCAGGAAGGGCAGGCCGAGGCCCAGGCAGTAGCCGATGATCAGGATCGTGCCGCGCAGCGCGGTGGTCCCTTCGGTGCCGACAGAAACGGACAGGATGGCGGCCAGCGTGGGGCCCAGGCACGGGGTCCAGCCCAGGGCGAAAACCCCGCCGAGCAGGGGCGCACCCAGCCACGTGGTCCAGCGCTTCGGCGCCATGCGCGTGTCCTTCTGCAACACCGGCACCACGCCCATGAACACCACGCCCATGAGGATGGTGATGATGCCACCGGCGCGCATGAGGGTGTCCGCGTTGAGGGTCAGCGCCGAAATGGCACCGAAAACCGACACCGTAGCGAGGACAAACACGATGGTAAAGCCCAGCACGAAGAGTGCTGCGGCACCGACCACGGCCCAACGCCGGCGCTTGCCGACGCCCACCCCCAGCTCCTCGTCATAACTCACCTCTCCGCCCACCACGGAGGCGAGGTAGGAGATATAACCCGGAACCAGTGGAACCACACATGGCGAGGCGAAGGAGACCAACCCGGCCACAGCGGCGGCGAGCACTCCGATAAGGAGCGGGCCGGACACTGCGGCATCAGCAAAGCTTTGTCCCACGCCGTCAGCGGCTAGGATCACTGTTCTTTCTCCAGCTCGTCCACGACGTCGAGGACGTCCTGCTCCGTGATCTCCGTGAGGAAGACCGCGGCCGGGCGGTGCTGCTTGTCCAACACGATGGTGGTGGGCACCACGGAGGTGGGCACGCCGCCGAGCGCTGCGGCCGTCTTAAACGGCGGGTCGTAGATGGAGGGGTACTCCAGGCCGTTATCGGCCATAAAGTCCCGGGAGATCTCCGGGTTGAAGTCCTTGACGTTGATGCCTAGCACGGTGCCGACCTTGCGCTTTTGCAGCTCCGAGTGGATGGCCTGGAGGTCATCTGATTCGGAGCGGCACGGCGCGCACCATTGACCCCAGGAGTTGAGGACGACGATCTGGTCCTGAAAATCCGAGAGCTTGATCGTCGTGGACTCATCCCGCAGGTCCTCGCCGGAGAAATCCTTGAGCGGCTTGCGGTCTTCCTCCCTATAACGGATGGTGGTCTGCCCGCCAGGTGAAATGAACTCGAAGGTGCCACCGGAAGCAACGGCGTTCTGTGCATTCTCCTCGCTCTGTGTACAGCCAGCCAATGCCAACACAGCGACAGCGCTGGCCACCGCAGCGAGAATAGTTCTGCGTCCCATTAGATGTCCTGTGCAGGTTCGGAGTAGAAGATATCGATGATCTCGCGGTCGCGGTAGACCAACGAGGTCACCGAGGCCAGCGCACACGTGCGGTCCCACGGCGCGTGGGCCAGGCGCTTGCCCAGCACAGTGCGCTGCACCATGACAATGGGCAGCTGGTGGGAAACCACGATGGCCTCATGGCCTTCTGCCTTGGCACGAGCGCGCTCGGCGGCATCCATCATGCGCGCGGCGATCTCCTCGAAAGGCTCGCCCCACGAGGGCTCAAGCGGGTTGACCATGAGCGGCCAGCGCTGCGGGTTCCACAGCTGCGAGTTCCAGCCCTTGGTGCGCAGGCCCTCGAAGCGGTTGCCGGACTCGATGACGCCCTTGTCGACGTCCACCTCCAAGCCCGTCACCTGTGCAATCGGCATCGCGGTCTCCTGCGCGCGCTGCAGCGGCGAGGCCGCCAGGTAGGTCACGTCATGGCCTTCGAAGGCTTTCGCCGTGCGCGCAGCCATCGAGTGCCCACGTGAGGACAAGTGATAGCCCGGGATGCGCCCGTAAAGGATCTTATCCGGGTTATAAACCTCGCCGTGGCGGACGAAGTGGACGATGGTGGTGGACATATACCTGTGTCTATCCCCTCAAATGGTTGGTTTACTGCGGGCGCTGCGCGCTGGCGGCGGCCTGGGCGGCAGGCTTGAGAGCTGCCTCGATTACCTCAAAATCATTGTCCGTGAGCGCATCAGACACAAACCAGGTCTCGAAGGCTGACGGCGGGACGTAGACGCCGCCCTCCAGCAGTGCGTGGAAGAAGGGGGCGAAGCGCCAGGTATCGGCGGTCTGCATATCGGCGAAGTTGCGGCCCTGCCCCTCAGCAAAGCGGATGGAGAACATCGTCTCCGCGCGCTGGATGTGGTGTTCCACGCCGGCGGCGCTCAGTGCCTCGGTGATAAGGCCGGTCAGGCGATCCGCATTGGAGTGCAGGCGCGGGTACAGCTCTTCGTTGGCCAGTTCCAGCGAAGCCAGACCGGAGGCCATCGCCACCGGGTTACCGGACAGCGTGCCCGCCTGGTAGACGGGGCCAGCCGGGGCCAGCGATGCCATGACGTCGGCGCGGCCACCGAAGGCAGCTGCGGGCAGGCCACCGGAGACCACCTTGCCGAAGGTCACCAGGTCACCCGCTACCCCATCGACGCCGAACCAGCCCTTGTAGGAGGTGCGGAAACCGGTCATGACCTCGTCGAGGATGAGCAGGGCGCCGTCGGCATGCGCGATCTCCTTGAGTGCCGCGTTGAAGCCCTCCTCTGGGGCCACGGTGCCCATGTTGCCCGCCGCGGCTTCGGCGATGATGCAGGCGATCTCTCCCGGGTGCGCGGCAAAGGCCTCGCGGACGGCGTCGAGATCGTTATAAGGAACAACGATGGTATCCGCGGCCGAGGCGCCGGTCACGCCCGGGGAATCCGGGAGCGCGAAGGTGGCCACGCCGGAGCCAGCCGACGCCAACAGCGCGTCCACGTGGCCGTGGTAGCAGCCCTCAAACTTCAGGACCTTGGCGCGGCCGGTGAAACCACGGGCCAGCCGCACGGCGGACATGGTGGCCTCGGTACCGGAGTTGACCAGGCGCACCTGCTCCACGGCGGTGCGCTTGACGATGTGCTCCGCCAGCAGCGTCTCGCCCTCGGTGGGGGCGCCGAAGGAGAGGCCGTCGGCAGCCGCCTTCTGCACTGCCTCCACGATGGCCGGGTGGGCATTGCCGTGGATCATCGGGCCATAGGAGCTGACCAGGTCAACGTACTCATTGCCGTCGATATCCCAGAGGCGGGAGCCCTCACCGCGCGCGATAACGCGGGCTTGGCCGCCCACGGAACCGAAGGCGCGAACCGGGGAATTCACGCCACCCGGGGTGACCTTGGTGGCGCGCTCGAACCACTCGGCGGACTGGGACGTATTCTGCTGGTTTAGCTGGCTGGAGTTAGGCATAGCCCACATTGTATCGGTTTTAGCCCTATACAAAAGTTGGACTCCCCTCGTGTCCTGCAGCCGCCTCTCCACCGCCTCGCGAGCACCCTCAGTGCGCTCGCGCTGCGCCCCCGCCACGGGAACGCTATGCTGGCAGCACACTGTTGATTCTGCCTTTCCTTCATTAAGCGCTGGGGTGCGCTGTGGAGAGGCACTACTTAAGGGGGATTCCCATGGCATCGCGCCGTATTCTTGTCATTCTTGCTTGCCTTCCGCTTTCCGCCTGCGCTGCCACGCAGGCGGAGCCCGCTCCGCAAACCGACCCCAGTCCCACCACCTCGACCCAGCTGCCTTCCTGGGAGCCTGATGCGGTGCCCCAGCCGGTCAACCGCCTTGGCGGCACCACCTCTATTGCTCCCGCCCCAGCCGAACCGGAACCTGAAGCCGAAGCACCAGCTCCCGCACCCGCAGTAGCCGAAACACCCACGCCGCGCGTCGAAGTAGAAACCGTCACCGTCCGCGCGCCAGCGCCCGCGCCCGCTCCTGCGCCACGCCCAGCCCCGCCGCAGCGACCCAAACCCAAGCTGGAACTGCCCCAGCCTCCGCAGATCCCCCTCCCACCGGAAGTCCAGGACGGCCTCAACCACATACCTACGCTTCCCCCGCTGCCGCGCGCGGAGGATATCCGCATCGATGTGCCCCTCTAAAAGGCGGATGCCACGTACGTTTCGATCAAATAGTGGCAGGAAACCGCCCGTTTTGGAGCCCTTATTTGATCGAAACGTCACCAGTCCTCATGGCCTCACACCAACTAAGGGTAGACCCTGATCTACCTCCTATATTCCCCCACTGCGCATGACAGGAAGCATGCCCGAGAGTTAATCTGAACCCGATTTTCAATGACGGCGTTAACCTGACAGTAAGGGATTCATGAATAAGAAAGCTCTCGGCATCACTGCTGGCGCTATCGCTGCGGTTCTCCTCGCAGGCGGTGGTGGAATGTACGCACTAACCAGTGGGTCTTCCGATATTCAGCTCACCGCAACCGATGTCACGAAAACTGCCAAAGAAGACCTCATCAGCTCCGTCTCCGCCACCGGCACGGTTTCTGCCGAGCGCGAGCTCTCGCTGACAACCTCGCTGACCGGCCCCATCCAGTCCTTGGACGCGAAGGTGGGTGACCGCGTCGAGGCCCAACAGCTGCTCGGCCGCATGGACACCACCGAGACCGAGCGCGAGCTCGAAGCCCAGCGCACCTCCCAGGAGGCAGGCAAGCTCGAGGCAGTCCACCAGATCGAGGACGCTCAGCTCCAGCTGCGCCAGCTTCAGGATTCCCTCGACCAAGGCCTCAACCCGGAGGTCAATAGCGCCCAGTCCGCAGTGAACTCGGCGCAGACCGAGTACGCCGAGGCGCAGCGCAAGCTCGATGATGCCCTCGCCGCCAAGGGCGACCGCCCCGAAATTGCAGAGGCCCGTGCGGCCGTCGAACAAGCGCGCTCCGGGGTGCGCGATGCCGAGTCCAAGTCTTTCCAGTCCGCACTGGCCTCCATCGGCACCGCCACCGAGGACCCCTCCGGAATCAACACCGCCAGCGCTTTCTTGAGCTACCTCGACTCCGACGAGGCCGTGCAGGACTCTGAACGTCAGCTCAAGCAGTCCGAGGAATCCTATGGCCGCGTCCTCCGCGGCATCGACCGCGAGCTGGGCGAACAGCAGCGCGCCACCGCCGCCTCCTACCAAGCGGTTGCCGATGCCGAACGCGCACTCCAAGCCAGCAACCTGGCCATCGAACAGCAGATTTCCTCCCAGTCCCAAGCGGTGAACCATGCGGTGGAATCGGCGGCGTCGGCAAGCGCGAACAACGCCAAGGAAAATGGGCCTCTGGAGTACAGGCTCTCCCAGGCCGACCTGCGCTCCCCGTTGGCGGGCGTTGTCACCGCCGTCAATGGCGAGGCCGGCATGCCCGCCGAAGGCCCCATCCTCACCGTGGCGGATGATTCATCCCTGTTGGTGAAGTCCACGGTCAAGGAGGGCGATATCGCCCGCATCAAGGTCGGCGATGAAGTTTCGTTCACCTCGCCGTCGAGCCCCGGCAAGGAATACAAAGGCAAGGTCACGTTCATCTCCCCCACCGCTGAGCAGCCCGACGTCGAAGCCGGCGCAGGGGGAGGCTCCGGCAAACCATCTGGTTCCACCAAGCCCGAATTCCCCGTGCACATCCGCGTCGACGGCAACCGCGAGGGCCTGCGCCTCGGTTCCACCACGAAGGTGAAGATCATCACGGAGAAGGACAAGAACGCCATCACCGTGCCGCTCTCCGCCATCTATGAAGAAGGTGGCAAGAAGAACGTCCTGGTCATCGACAACGGCACGATCCAGGCACGCGAGGTCAAGATCGCAAGTGAATCTGATTTCTCCGCAGCCATCGCCTCCGGCCTCAAGGAAGGCGAGACCGTCATCAGCCAGGCGGATACGCACAAGGACATGGTCGGCATGTCCGCCTCCGTCGATGGCTCCGATGATGCGGAAGAGAACGCATGAGCCGCCTCATTGAGATGCGGGGAATCGTCAAACGCTTCAACGAGGGCCTCGACAGCGAGCTGACCGTCATCCCAGGCCTCGACTTCAGTGTGGAGGAGGGCGAGTTCGTGGCCGTCGTGGGCCAGTCCGGCTCCGGCAAATCCACGCTCATGAACATCATCGGCTTGCTCGACCGCCCCACCGCCGGCGAGTACCAGCTGGCTGGCGTGGATGCGCTGGCGCTTGGCGACGACAAACTAGCCTCCTTCCGCGGCCAAAAAATCGGTTTCATCTTCCAGAATTTCAACTTGATCGGCCGTATGTCCGCGCTGAAGAACGTGGAGATGCCCATGGTCTATGCGGGCGTTTCGGCTCACGAGCGCACCCAGCGCGCGGAAGAGCTTTTGGAGATGGTCGGCATGGGTGACCGCATGAACCACCTGCCCAATGAGCTCTCCGGTGGTCAGAAGCAGCGCGTGGCGGTGGCCCGCGCCTTGGCCAACCAGCCGGAGATTCTGCTGGCGGACGAGCCCACCGGCGCGCTGGATTCGCAGACCGGCCGCATGGTCATGGACCTCTTCCACGAACTGCACCGCACGCATGGAAAGACCATTTTGTTCATTACCCACAACCCGGAATTGGCTGATGAATGCAGCCGCACCGTCACGATGAAGGACGGGGTGTTGTCATGAATTTCGCTGAATCCACCAAGATGGCGCTGACCAGCCTGCGCACCAACAAGATGCGCTCGGCGCTAACACTCTTGGGCGTCATCATTGGCATCGCCGCGGTCATCGCCATCGTCACGCTCGGCCACTCCTTGCAGTCTTCCGTGCAAAAGGACTTGGACAAGGTCGGCGCCAATAACTTCACCGTCCAGGTCAAGGAGCGCCCTGAGGAGGGCGAAGAGGAAGAAGCCGATGATCCCTTCATGGGCGGCGGCTTCGTCGAAGACGAATCCTCCATGCTCACCCCTGACATGCTGGACCGCGCCAAGGAGGTCTTGGGAGATCAGATCGCCGGCATCAATATCGGCGAGTACAGCTCTTATTCCGGCGCCCTCGTAGTCGAGGGCACGTCTGGGGAGGAGACCGCCAACCTCCTGGTCCGCCCGACCAACCCGGACTATGTCTCAGGCTCGTCCTATTCCATCGTGGCCGGGCGCTTCCTCAGCGAAGACGATATCGACTCCAGCCGGGCAGTGGCCATGCTGGATAAGGAAACAGCCACCAAGCTTTTCGGCGCCCCTGAAGACGCCATTGGCCAATACGTGAGCTTTGAAAGCCAGGAGGCCTCCCCCATTGAGCTCGCTGTCATCGGTGTCTTTGAAGAGCCCCAAACTGGGCCTCTGGTGGGCGGTGGCCCCAGCCAAACCGCCTTCGTTCCTTACCCGCTGGAGGCCGAGCTTTCCGATTCCCCAGGTGCTGGCACCGCGTTCAGCGAGGTCACCGTTCGCGGCAACCCGGATTTGGATAAGGCCGCGGTAGCCAGCAACCTGCAGCGCGTCTTCGATAGCTACTACGAGGACAACCCTGACTACATGGTGAAGGTATCTGACTTCAGCGATGACCTCGCGTCCCTGAACCAGATCTTCACCACGATGAGCCTGGTTCTCGCGGCCATCGGCGGTATCTCGCTGCTCGTCGGCGGTATCGGCGTGATGAACATTATGCTCATCACCGTCACGGAGCGCACCCGCGAGATTGGTATCCGCAAGGCGCTTGGCGCACGCCGCCGCGATATCCGCATCCAGTTCATCACGGAGGCCATCGTGGTCTGCCTCATCGGTGGTGTCATCGGCATCGCCATCGGCACCGCCGCCGGCATGGCGGGCGCGGCCGCCATCGGCTCACTCGTGGCGCCGCCGCTGTGGGCGGTCATCCTCTCGCTGCTCTTCTCGCTGGCTATTGGCCTTTTCTTCGGCTACTACCCTGCGGGCAAGGCCGCGAAGCTGGACCCGATTGAGGCGCTGCGCTACGAATAGGTCCCGCGTCGTCGTGTGAAACGACGACGCCCCCTAGTGCACCACCTTCAGCCCCACAATCCCACCAATGATCATGGCGAGGAATAGCACCTTCCACACCGTGGCCGCCTCGTGCCCGGCGGCGAAGGAGTAAATGACGGTGACCACCGCGCCCACGCCGGCCCACACCGCATAGGCCGTGCCCACGGGGATGGACTTCATGGCCCAGCCCAACCCACCCATGGAAATGGCGCAGGCAACGAAAAAGATCACCGAGGGCCACAGGCGGCTAAAGCCCTCCGACTTATCCAGCGCCGCTGCCCACACAGCCTCAAAGGCACCGGAGAAAATCAACACGAACCACGACATGGCCAGCCCTTTCTGGCCGTCTTGTCGCGTCACCGGGTACGGCTCCCTCGTCCGGGGCTCGCATAAATCGCGGCGAGCCTGCCCACAATAATGGCACACTGGTCGGCATGAAGATTGCATTCCTGGGTACTGGCCGCATGGGCACCGAGCTCGCCCGACACCTCCTCGAGAACCATGAGCTCACCGTTTGGAACCGCACCGCCGAGCGCGCGCAGCCGCTGGTTGAGTGCGGCGCTACCCTCGCCGATTCCCCCACCGCCGCCGTGGAGGGCGCAGAGGTCATCATCACCTCACTCTTTGGCCCCGATGACATCCGTGAGCGAGTCATCGAGACCAACCTCATCCCGGAGGGCGTGACCTGGATCGATACCACGACCGTCTCCCCCGACGCCGCCCGCGAATTCGCCGCCGCGGTTGACTCTTATGTCCACGCGCCCGTCGTCGGCTCGCTGGGCCCAGCGCGCGAGGGCAAGCTCGGTGTTTACGTAGGCACGCCTGACGACGACCGCCGTGAGCTCGCCATGACCATCGCCGAGTCCTGGGCCGATGAGAACAAGCTCATCGGCGTGGAATCCGCCGCCACCGCGGCGATTGGAAAGCTCCTTGCCAACCTAGCCCTCGCCGTTACCGCCGAGGGCGTACTGGAAGCACTGCATCTCGGCGAGTCTGAGGGCCTCGATTCCGAAGTCATCCTCGAGATGCTCGACATCACTGGCCTGGCCTTTATGAAGAATATGAAGGGGCCGTTCATCACCGGCGAGCGCAACACCACTCCGGGTGACTTCACCGTGGATGCCCTGTGCAAGGACGCCAAGCTCATGGAGATGACCGCCAACAAGCCACTTCCTGCAGTGGCCGCCGCCATCGAGCGCTTTGAGGAGCAGCAGGCCATGGGCCACGGCGACCAGGACTTCTCCTCCATCTTCGTCTTCCGCAACAAGGGCTAGGGCCAAGAGTTAGACGCCCCGCTTTACGACGAGCCCGCGCAGCACCTCCTCCAGCTGCGAGTTATCCCCCGTGTCCTGGCTGTGAAACGCACTGCAATAAACTCCGCGCGCACGCGGCTATCACTCGCTAGCCGCTCCACATTAAGTCGGTATCCTGCCGCCGTAGCCAGCGCGTCAAAGAACACCGTCTGTGTGCGGGTGTTTCCTTCTCTAAAACTGTGCACCACATTGAGCTCGCCCCACAGCTCCGCCAGCTTGGCCACAAACTCATCAATCTCTAGGCCACGCAGAAAGTCATCCTTCGCCAGCCCCGCGAACAGCTTCTCTGCTGCCTTCGTCATTTCCGGCCCCGCCGGATAGTAGGCATGCCCAGCCTTAATCATGAACTGACCTGTAGGGGCAGTCCGCTCCTCCCCCGCCCAGTCATACACATCCTGAAACAGATGTCGATGTATAGCCTTGAAGTGCGCGTAGTCAAAAGCACCTTCCACAGGCACTATGCAAAGCTGAGCAATCCGAGCGTTGACGGCAACGGTTTCAAGATGATTCAGTCGTTCTAAGTCTGGCTCCCCAAAGGGATGTTCCTCACTTAAAAAGAGGTTGCGTAGAGTCCTCGTACCTGGAATGTAGTAGTCATCCCAATTCTTTTGTCTCATCCCCCGATTCCTCCCATAATTTAATTGAGCTGGGACTTAGCCTTCGCGATAGCTTCGTCGACCGTCATCTCTCCTGAAGCGACGGCACGGACAAGCTCTTCCTGCTCCGCATCCATATCGTGTCCAGCCAACAAAGAAACCCCCTTGGCAAACGTCACGCTATCTTCAACGCTCTTCCCTGTTCTTACTGTGCTTGTCATGTGGTTATCCTCCCGAGTTTTCAACTACATTTTCTCTCATTTTAGCAGCTCATAACACCAATCCCAAGGGCGCTTCCCATCTCGAGAACAACGTTCAGGGCGTGCATTTTGCTAAACTTCATCAATAAGTTTTAACTATTGTCTAGCCGCCCAATGTAAGGAGCTCGCCGCCCAGCAATGCTTTCCATCGACGCCGATTATGGGCATTCCACTCCCCTTGGACATCTTGAGAAGGACTTCACCCCAGGCCGCATCTATGGGCTCGCCGGGCCCAACGGTTCAGGTAAATCCACGGTGCTAGCCACGCTCGGCGGTGAACTTGCGCCTCTCGAAGGCGCAGTGGAGTGCGACGGCTATCCCGTCGGTACAAAGGAGCAGCCGGGTGCTGTGATTACGGTGGCCGAGCCGGTTTTCCTTCCCGACCTTACTGTGGGCGAGCACTTGGACTTGATAGGAAAAGCGGCAGGGGTGGACGTCGCCAAGCTCTGCGAGCTCTGGGCGCTTGAGCCTCTCCTTCCGCACCCCGCCTCGCGCCTGTCCTCGGGCCAACGCCAGCGCGTCTTTCTGGCAGCACAGCTGTACCAGCCGGCACGTGCAGTGCTTATCGACGAACCCGAGCGCCACCTCGACGCCACCTGGACCGAGTTCCTCGCCAGCGAATTGCGCTACCTAGCCGACGAGGAGAATCGCTGCATCGTCGTGGCCGCGCATTCCGACACCATCACCCAGGCCTGCGACGAGGTGGTGCAGCTGTGATGCGCACGCTATCCCGGCTAGGTGATGGCATCTGGTATCTCATCCTCGCCGGTATCGTCATCGGCTTCGGTTATACAGTCTGGCAAGAAGTCGACGCAGTCCTGCCTATCATCCCGGCGCGTATCACTCTGACTGGTGTCGCTCCTATTGCCGGCATCGTGGGACTGCTCGCTCTCATCGTGTTCGCCGAGATTCTTTATCCCCTACGGGCGCTATCCCGGGAGCGTTGGGTGTACGTTGACCGCCCGCGCGGCCGGCTCCGCGGCACGGACTGGATCACGTGGGCGCAGCTGATCGGGTTCGGGGCCTTGGGCCTCGGCATCTGCGTGTCCACCGGGCTATCCCCGTGGTTCGCGCTGGCAGTCCCAGCCCTGCGTTTTGTCGTGGGGTGGCGCTCGTTCACGCTGGCTTCGCTTCTCAGCGCTGGGCGCACGCGCCTGGTCGGTGGATCTGGTCTTGGCCTGCTTGATTCGGAGGTCACCTCCGATGCCATTGCGAGCCAGTCCGCCTGGATTCCTCGTCGTGCCCATGCGCCCTCCACGTTGATGGGTCTCTTCTTCCGTCGTCTGGGACGACGGTGGTACATCGGCGTCGGTGCGCTCGCGGTCCTCGGCTTGTCGTTAGGGTTTGCCCCACAGCTCGGGGCGCTGGCTATCGTCGGATTCATGTCCGCGTGGAGCATCGTCGGCGCGGCGGTTGGGCGCGCCGCCTCCTTCGGCCGCGTCAGCGACGATGCATGGCCCGACTGGGGCCTTCCTCTTATCGCTTCTGTGGGCACGGCGTTCCTTGGCGCCGGTGTCCTCCTCTTGGTGTGGAAGCTCTCTGCCATCGCAGTGGCGCTCATCATCGCCGGCCTTAGCTGGGCGTCGTTTAAGCGCTCCCGCCCGGCACGGGTGGACAGCATGTCCATGCTGGACAGCGGCGGCTTCGGTGTCTCCTTCTCCCCCGAGGTGCTGCACTACATTGCCCGCGGCGCTCTCGGCCTTGGCGTGGCGGCCCTTGCGCTGGGGTATTAACCGGGGCTAGTCTTTCGGGCATGAAGATTTTTTCCTAATTCGACGTCACACTTTTTACGCGACTTACTCGAAGGTGGATTTCTTCATGCCTATTTCTTTTTCTCATCTCACCGTCACCTGGCCCGACGGCACCCCATGTTTCACGGACCTCACCGGAACGTTTTCTTCCCGCTTCACGGGCTTGGTGGGTGCGAATGGTTCCGGAAAATCAACGCTGGCCAAGGTCCTTGCTGGTCTCATTGCCCCGACTTCGGGCACGGTATCCGCGGGTTCAGTCCTCTATGTCGACCAGGATTTAGGCCTCCACACGTCTGACACCATCGCCAATGTCTTTGGCGCAACAGAGATCCTCAGCGCCATTGCCCGCATTGAGGCTGGCGAATACTCGGAAGAGCTCGCCACCACTGTTGGTGAGCAGTGGGATTTAGCAGAGCGTATTGAAGCAGCTCTCGACGCTGCGGGTATCCCCTTCCCGCTGGATCGCACTATCGGCACATTGTCGGGTGGTGAAGCCGTGACTGTGGCGCTGACCGCCGCCTTCTTCCGCAAGCCGGATTTCCTGATCCTCGACGAGCCCACCAACAACCTGGACTCCGATTCACGTCAACGCTTGCTCGAGCTCATTCGCACCGCGCCGATGCCGGTTCTCGTCGTCTCACACGACCGCGAGCTCCTCGCGCACGCGGATAGCATCGCGGAACTCTACCACGGCACTCTTCGCGAGTTCGAGGGAAACTACTCCTCCTACCGCGCAGCGATTGATGCCGAGCAGGATTCCGCGCAGGCCAAGGTCAGGGAAACCAAGGCTGAGCACCGCAAACAGATCCGCGAGCGCGCCGCCATGCAGACCCGCATTGCGCGCGATGCCCGCCGCGGCAAGAACTTCGCCGCCTCGAAGCGCAAACCCGGCATGGCCATGGGCTTGGACAAGAACCGTTCCGAGCGCTCGGCCGCTGGGCGTTCTCAACAGGCCAACGATGCAGTGGCTGCCGCCCAGTCGGCGCATGACAAGGCACAGCGCGCGCTTCGCGACGACGCCCATGTCCACATCGATCTCCCCGGCACTGAGCTGCCCGCGGGCACCCGCGTGCTGGTCAGCGATCTGCTCAGCATTACTGGCCCCGAACGGGTTCGCCTCGCCGGGCCCAACGGCAGCGGCAAGACCACCTTCCTCAACCGCATCGCCCGCGGCGACGTCGAGTACGCGCTGCCCTGCGGGTACATCCGCCAACGCATCGTCTTGCCCGCAGAGAAGTCGGTGCTCGACATCGTGCGGGAGGCCAATCCCAACGCGGACCCGCAGTTCCTGCGCGACCAGCTGGCCCAGATGCTCTTTATCAACGACAAGATCCATCAGCCCGTGGGCCAGCTTTCTGGTGGCGAGCGCTTCCGCGTCGAAATCGCCCGCGTCCTGCTCAGCGACCCAGCCCCGCGCTTTCTGCTTCTCGACGAACCAACCAACAACCTCGATATCCCCACCACTGATTGGCTGATTGAGGTGCTCACGAGCTACCGCGGGGCATTCATCTTGGTCAGCCACGATGAGCATGTATGCCAGCAGCTCGATCTGACGCGCACCGTTCACGTGGCCCCATAAACTGAAACCTCTCTAGCACTCACCCTCTTTTCGTTGTACAGTTTCTTGTACAAGAAGGGAGATAGCTTATGAAAACCATGTCCTACTCGGAATCGCGAGCAAGATACGCGGAGGTCCTACAGTCGGTCGTTGATGACCGCGAAGAAGTCATCATCACTCGCAATGGTCATGAGTCTGCAGTCATCGTTTCCTTAGATGACTACAACTCTCTTCGCGAAACCGCATACCTTCTGCGTTCCCCTCGCAATGCCCAGCGCCTGCTTGACTCCATCGAGAGCCTCAACGCCGGGGAAGCAACGGAGCACGAACTCATTGAGGAAGACTAAGCTTCATGATTCTTTCGTGGACAGAGGAAGCATGGGAGGACTACCTCTGGTGGCAAGCTCACGACAAGAAGATCCTCAAGAGAATCAATAGCCTCATTAAAGACATTGCACGAAACGGCAATGAAGGGATAGGAAAACCCGAACCACTCAAGTTCGAGTTAGCCGGGTTCTGGTCTCGGCGAATTACGGAAGAGCACCGACTGATCTATCGCATTAAGGGCGCGACCATCGAGATTGCTGGGTGCAGATACCACTACTAACTAGCGTCAACTTCCCCTATCGCCTCTGCCCAAAAAGGCATCTGACAAAAGGCATCAGTCATAAGGCGTTTTCACGGCCAAAAACGCCTTTTGCGCATTGCAGATGGCGTTTTTACACCCAAAGATACCTTTTATCAGACGCCTTTTGCGGGGCGCCCTTTGTGAGGTGCTAAAAAGCAGGCGCCGACAGCGAGCTAGCTGACGAGCGCCTGCGCGGCAGCGCGGGCACCGGCAATAACGGCGGGCACACCGACTCCATCAGCCCAGGCGCCGGCGGTGACGATACCGGGGACGTCGGCAAGCTTGGCGCGGACCGCGGCAACAGTGGCCAGGTGCTTATCGTCATAGCGGGGGATGCCGCCGAACCAGCGCTGCGTGTAGATCTCCTCCACACCGGCGGCGCGGCCGTCGAAGCCGGTGATCTTCTGCAGGTCATCGAGGGCATAGTCCACCAGGTCATCCTCCTCCGCACGCACGAGGGAGTCATCGCCGAAGCGGCCGAAGGAGGCGCGCACGAGGAAGCCCTCGCGCTCTGCCAGGTGCGGCCACTTGTTGGAGGAGAGCGTGAAGGCCTTGGCGCGCACACCGGGCTCGTCCGAGGCGACGAGGATGCCGGTGGCCTCCGGAAGGGAATTTCCTTCCGGGTCCGTGGCGGAGGCGAAGTTGAAGCCGACGACCACAGAGGAGGCCAGCTGGACAGAAGATAACTCCTGGGCGGCCTCCGGGGCCACGGCCTTGAGCAGGCGCGCGGTGGTGGGTGCCGGGGTGGCAAAGAGCACGCGGTCGAAGGGACCGATATCCCCCGGCGCGCCCTTGACCTCGAAGGCATCACCCTTGCGCGTCACGCCAGAGACGAAGGTGTCCAGGTGGATCTGCGCGCCGGACTTCTCAGCCAGAGCTTCGTAAAGCTCGGCATAGCCGCCCTTAAAGGTGCCGAAGACGGAGCCCTCGGCCGGGCTGCGGCCGGACTCGATCTGCTTGATTGCGGCCGACAGCGTGACGGGGCCGTCCTTCGCCAGGGAGTCCAGCGTGGCTGCCAGGTGCGGAACCGTGGCACGCAGGCCCAGGTCATCGGCCGAGCAGGAGTAGACACCGCCGAGCAGCGCGGAGACCACGTGGTCCACTACGTCATCACCATATTGCTGGCGCACGAGCTGGCCCACGGAGACGTCCCCGCCGATTTCCCACTCGAAGGGCTGTTCGTTGGTGATGCGCTCGTTGGTCGTCGCGGAGAAGAAGTCCTGCGGCTCCGACGGGATGCCCATGACTCCGCCCTGTGGGAGGAAGCGCAGCTCGCCGCGGGTATACACGCGCGGGCGCAGTTGCGGATTGGGCTCGACGAAGGAATCCTGCAGGCCAAGCTCGGTGAAGAAGTCCACGGCGTCTTGGCGGCGGCGGATGAAGGCCTCCGCGCCCATGTCCGTGGGGCCGCCGTTGAAAGCCACGGTGTGCAGCTTGCCGCCGATGCGATCGGCCGCCTCGAAAACGTAGACCTCGTGGGTGTCCTCAGTGTTCTGCTTGAGTTCCCACGCTGCGGTGAGGCCTGCCAGGCCCGCACCGATGATTGCGATCTTCATTTAGCCCTCCTCGTGGATGATGGCGACGGCGTGGGTGATGGCGTCAGCGTCGGTAGTCGGCAGCACGCCGTGGCCGAGATTCCAGATGTGTCCATGCAGGTTGCCTGCCGCGCGGGCGGCATCTACTTCTGCCTTGATGGCGCGTACTTCCTTGCGCACCGCATCCTCGCCGGCAAACAGCAGAGCCGGGTCTAGGTTGCCTTGCAGGATGTCCGCGTTGACGCGGGCCGCGGCGGCATTCATGCTCACGCGATAGTCCACGCCCATGACCTCAGAGCCAGCTTCAGACATCGCGCCGAGCAGCTCGCCGGTCCCCACACCGAAGTGGATGCGCGGCACGCGGCCTTCAGCGACCTTGAGGATTTGCTCCGAATAGGGCAGCACGAACTCGCGGTAATCGCGCTCGTTGAGGTAGCCCGCCCAGGAATCGAAGAGCTGCATCGCGTCGATGCCGGCATCCAGCTGGAGTTCCAGGAAGGAGATGATCGTCGGGGTGAGGCGCTTCATGAGGTTGTGCCAGGTTTCCGGATCGGAATGCATCAGGGCCTTGGTGCGCTCGTGGTTCTTCGACGGTCCGCCCTCAATGAGGTAGCTGGCCAAGGTGAAGGGCGCGCCGACGAAACCGATGAGGGCCTGCTTGTCGGTGAGCTCGCTCAGAATAATCTCAATGCCTTGGCGTACCTCGGGCACATCGACGTCGAGGATAGGCAGGTTGGCCACGTCCTCCGTGGTGCGCACGGGCGCATCCATGACGGGACCGCGGCCGGGGACGATCTCCACACCGACGCCCGCGGCCTTGAGCGGGACAACGATATCGCTGAACAGGATGGCGCCATCAACATCGTGGCGGCGCACCGGCTGCAGGGTAATCTCCGCGAGGAGCTCCGGCATGAAACAGGAATCCAGCATGCTAATTCCCTCGCGCACCTTGCGGTACTCCGGCAAAGAGCGCCCTGCCTGGCGCATGAACCAGACGGGCGGGCGGGAGGGCGTGTGGCCAGTAGCGGCAGCAATCAGCGGCGCATCAGACAGTCGAGACATACCGTCCATTATGAATCAAAAGTTGGAGTAGGCGCCAATCAGGAGTTTTGGGCGCGGCGGGCCTTAATGAAAGCCGTCGAATCCGGGTGAAAGAGGAAGTAGATGGCCACCAAGAGTGCCATCGGGATAAGCAACAAGAGCAACCCGCCCACGCCCGCGATCAGCGCCGCAATGCTGACGAACATGATGTAGGCAGACACCGCGGTGATGATGCGGCGCGCCCATATCGAGCCGCTCGCCAACTGCGCGGAGCACGCCGCAATGACGACGGCGCCCACCACGTTGGAGATGGCCGCGAAACGTGTGTTGAAGCGGATATAGTCCACTTGTTCCGGGCTGAGTTGGGTGTTCGTCACCGATGTATAGGAACCAAAGAGCCCCACCATCCCGGCGGTGAGCATGACAACTGCGGCAACTACGCAGACCCAATAGGCAATGCGCAGCTGGGACGGCCAGGTGGAAGAATCCTGCTCCCCCTGCTTCTTGGGGCGGCGTGGGCGGCGGTTATAGTCCGCGGGGCCGGGGCGCTCGCTCATCGCTTGCCGTCCTTGTTGTCTTCTTTCTCCCGGTCCTTGCTCTTCTTCTCGCGCTCCTCCAGGTTTTCCTGGCGGCGCTGCTCCTCCATCTCCTTGCGCATCTGGCGCAGCTGCTCCATCTCGCCGGTGTACTCGAGTACCTCTTCCTTGGTGGAGAACATCAAGCCCATCACGGCCGCCACGCCGACGAGGATCTGCACGGCACCGTCGAGCAGGAAGAGCCAATCCGGCGCGCTCGCCCCGGCGGGGCTGCTGATGAAGACGATGAGTACGCGGAGGGCAAAGTAGAGGGAGAAGGCGAACCACAGGCGCCGGCCAGTACCGGCTGCCTTGGAGTTCTTGTGGATAAAGCCCAGCATGATGCCCAGCAGCACCACGATGGCGAGTGAAATCAGCGAGCTGAAGGCCACCGAGCCATAGCCCACGAGTTGTACGAGGGCATCGCTCACGTCCTGCCCGGATTTCTCCGCCGCAGACTCCGCGGTCTTGCGGGCCTGGGCAAAGAGCTCATCCCTATTCAGCAGGGTCAGCACGATGCTCAAGACTAGGTGGACCACCTCAAGCACCAAGGCAACGGTCCACACCTTAAGCATGAGGGAGACGGCCTCTGTACGCTTGGCCTGCTCCTTATCCGGCTCCTTATTCTGCCCCGTCGGCTTCGGCGCCGACGAAGCCGTGTTCGGGCTGAACGTCACGATTCTCCTTTTACTTGAGCAAGCGGGCGGCGTCCGTGGCGAAGTAGGTCAGGATCTGATCCGCTCCCGCGCGCTTGAACGCGGTCAAGGACTCCAGCATAACGGCCTCGCCATCGATCCACCCGTTCTGGGAAGCGGCCTGAATCATCGCGTACTCGCCGGAGACCTGGTAAACAGCCACCGGCACGGAGGAGCGCTCGACGGCACCGGCCAGCACGTCGAGGTACGGCAAGCCAGGCTTGACCATGACGATGTCCGCGCCTTCCTCGATGTCCAGGTCCACTTCCAGCATGGACTCGCGGAAGTTACGCGGGTCCTGCTGGTAGGTGCGGCGGTCACCCTCCAGGGAGGAGCCCACGGCATCGCGGAAGGGGCCGAAGAAGGCCGAAGCATACTTGGCCGAGTAGGCCATGATCGCAACATCCTCGTGGCCGGCCTCATCGAGGGCCTCGCGGATGGCGGCAATCTGGCCATCCATCATGCCGGAGGGGCTAACCATGTGCGCACCAGCGCGGGCCTGGGAGCGAGCCATATCCTGGTAAAGCTCCACGGTTTCATCGTTGAGCACGCGGCCTTGGTCATCAATCACGCCGCAGTGGCCGTGGGAGGTGAACTCATCAAGGCAGGTATCCGCCATGACGATGAGGTCATCGCCGAATTCCTGGCGCAGCTCCGCAATCGCCACGTTGAGGATGCCCTGCGGGTCCCAGGCCACGGAGCCGGTCGCGTCTTTATCTTCCTCACGCGGCACGCCGAAGAGGTCAACGCAGGTCACGCCCGCATCAAGGGCCTCGTGCGCGGCACGTTTGAGGGAATCCAGGCTGTGCTGCTGCACGCCCGGCATGGAGGGGATGTCACGGGGTTCATTCAGACCGTCGACCACGAACATCGGGAGGATGAGGTCGGAGGGACGCAGCGACGTTTCCGCAACCAAATCCCGAAAAGCCGGGTTCTGGCGTAGGCGGCGGGGGCGGCGAGCAATGCTCATGAGTAAAAACTCTCCTTTGAGCTACGAGAAAATTGAACTACCTTCCCGACTCTAGTCGCCCGTCACCTGCCCGCCCAGACGCGGTCTACGCCGTCTTCTTGCGCGAGCGGCGCTTCTTGCGCGGAGCAGGCAGGTTGCCGGCAGCGCGCAGGGCGGCGACGTGCTCGGCGAGGGCGTCGACAAGCATCGGCACATCCGCGACCTCCGGGACCACGTCCACGCGCAGACCCACCTCCTCAGCCGCCGCCTTGGTGGAGGGGCCGATGCAGGCGATGATGGTGCGGGCATGCGGCTTGCCGGCAATGCCGACGAGGTTGCGCACCGTCGAGGGCGAGGTAAAAGCCACTGCGTCGAAGCCGCCGGTCTTGATCATGTCGCGGATCTCCGCCGCCGGCGGGGCCGCACGCACCGTGCGGTAGGCCACCACATCATCGACTTCCCAGCCCAAGTCCAGCAGGCCAGTCACCAGCGCCTCGCCGGCGATATCAGCGCGCGGCAGCAGCACACGCCCCACGGCGTCGATGTCTTCGACGTAGTTGGGGAAAACCTCCACGAGCCCCTCGGCGTTCTGCTTCGTTGCCGGCGGCAAAAGCTCCGGGACCATGCCCTTGGCGCGAATCGCATCGGCGGTCTTCTGCCCCACCGCGGCGAGGTGCACGCCGGCGAAGTCGCGGGCATCGAGGCCGAGTTCCGCGATCTTCTTCCACACCGCGCTCACCGCATTGACGGAGGTGAACACGACCCACTTGTAGCGGCCTTCGACAATGCCCTTGATGGCGCGGTCCATCTGCGCCGGGTTGCGCGGAGGCTCCACGGAGATGGTGGGAACCGACTGTGGGATGGCGCCGTGGCCAGCCAGGCGCGCGCTCATCGCTGCGGCCTGCTCCTTCGTGCGCGGCACCAGCACGCGCCAACCATAGAGCGAACGGTTTTCCCACCAGGAATACTTCGAACGATCGTCAAAGCTGCGCCCCAGCGTGACCACGAGCTCGCCCGGCAGCTCAGCGTCGAGCTTGCCGAGTGTTCCCAGCGTGGTCTCGTGTGTGCGCTGTAGGCGCGTTGTGCCGTGGACGGTGACGTATGCTTCCGTCTCCGCCGGCATCCCGCGCTCCACCAGCTCGGCGGAAATGACCGGCAGGTCATCTGCCGTGGCCTGCAAAACCATCGGTTGCGTCGCGGTGGCCAGTGCGTCCCAGTCCGCGCCTTCCGTGATATCGGCCTCGGTATAGGTCGCACCGAGAGCGATGCCCGCGAAAGAAGGAACCGTCGAAGGCAGAGACATGCCCGGGACCACCTGGAATTCCATACCCGCATTGGCCACGGCGGTGATCTCCGCCTTGATGGACTCACGGTTGAGCGGGTTACCGGTCACCAGACGGATCACGTCATGCCCCTCGGCACGCTCGAGCGCGTTACGCAGTTGCTTGACGACGTCCCCCTCGACCTCCTCAAAGACCGCTGCCGTCGGCGGTGCCGGGCGCGGCGGCTTGCGGCGCACGCCCGCCTCCTTGGCGGCGGCGCAGATGCGCTCGTACTCTTCCTCGGCGGCGTCGAGAAGCTCCTGCGGAACCGGCACCTGCTGCGCCACCATGTCGCGCACGCCCTGCGAGACCCCCGGGTCGGTGACGACGTTGACGGTCGTCTCCAGAACCTCGCGGGCGCGAACGGTCAGCAGGTCGGGGTTGCCTGGACCAGCGCCGACGAAAACGACTTTGCCCAGATCAGACTTACCCAGCTCAGGCTGGGTATCCGGCGCAGCATTGCTCATAAGGTTCTTTTCTAGTTTGTGGGTTCCGAGTGCCCCGGCGCCACGCGTGGCAGGCGCGGGAAATGGAGACAAGAAAGCCCCTCACTCGCGAGTTAAGGGGGCCTAAATCATTGCTCTCAATGATCGTGTGCTAGATACACACTAAAGGAAAAGGCCCCAAAGCAAAAATTACGTGCGATTACTCCGCTGCCAGGAGGTCTGCAGCTCCCTGTGCGAAGAGCTCCTTGGACACCGCACGTCCTAATTCTTCTGCTTCGCTTGCCGGGCCCTGGGCCTGAGCGATGAGCTGACCGGAGCCGTCGAGAGCGAAGACACCGCCGCGGACTACCAGCTGCTCGCCCTCCCAGTGGGAAGTAGCAGCGACCGGCGCAGTGCAACCAGCCTCCAGCTGGGAGAGCACGGTGCGCTCGGCGCGAGTGGCGGCGGTGGCGGGGGCGTCGGCAAGCAAAGCAATAGCCTTCGCCGCCTCAGTTCCCTTCACTGCCTCGATGGCCAGCGCGCCCTGCGCAGGCGCGGGCATGAAGACCTCCGGATCGAAGACCTCGGTGGCGCGATCCGCGTAACCCGCGCGCACGAGGCCTGCGTAGGCCAGGAGGACGGCGTCGAGCTCGCCGCTGGTGACCTTGCCCATGCGGGTATCGATATTGCCGCGCAGCGGACGAATATCCAGGTCCGGGCGCATAGCGCGCAGCTGGCTGATGCGGCGCGGCGCGGAGGTGCCCACGCGCGCGCCCTTCGGCAGCTCCTTGAGGGTCAGGCCATCGCGGGCGATGAGCGCCTCACGGACGTCCTGGCGCTGCGGCACCACGAGGTCGAAACGCTCGTCGGCAGCCGTGGGCAGGTCCTTGAAGGAGTGCACCGCGATCTCACACTCGCCGCGGTCGACGGCCTCACGCAGCGCCTGCGTAAACACACCCACGCCGATGCGCTCCACAGGAGCCATGTTGACGTCACCCTGCGTGGTAACGATGTGCAGCTCAGCCGCATAGCCTTCCTGCTGCAACCACTCCTGCACGTGGCCGGACTGAGTCGTGGCCAGGAGGGATCCTCGGGTACCGATCTTCAACATCTATGCGTCCTTTTCTTCCTTAGTATTTTCCGCGGCTTCCATCTGCGCGGCATCCGGCAGCTCCGCCATGTCTACCGCCACGCCGCTGCCCTCCAGCTGGAGTCCAAAAAGCTCTTGCAACGCGGTCTCATGGCTAACCGTGCCGGAGTTGGCCGCGAGCTGCTTCGCGCGAACCGTGGGCTCGTGAAGCAGCTTATCCGCAACGCGCTTGAGTGCGCGATTGATATCTCCCATCTGGCGCTCGTCCAACTCGGGGTGCTTCTGCTCCATCCGCGCTACCTCGCACTGGACCAGATTTGCCGCCCGCTTGCGCAGTGCCGATACGGCTGGGACGACGTCGCGGACGCGCTGCTCGGAAGCATAGGCTTCCAGTTCTTCACTGACGATGCGCCGCGCCTGCGCGTGTGGGCTGGTACCCGCTGCCAGATCGGTATCGGCCGCCTGCAGAGAGTTGTTGAGACGCTCGATATTGACCAGGTCGACCCCCTCTGCCTCTGCCACGGCATCATCAATATCGCGCGGCAGGGACAGGTCCACGAGCATGAGTTCGCGGTCGGCCACGTGATAACGCTCGACGTCGGCAGCCGTAATTGTGAAACCCTGGGCTCCCGTAGCGGAAATCGCCACGTCCACATCGCGCAGGGCTTGGGCGCGCTCCGAGAATTCAATGACGTCTGCGTACACGCCCGCCTCATGGGCGTGCTGCGCCACACGCTCCGCGCGGGCGATGGTACGGTTCGCGATAATCAGGTGCGCACCCAGGCGCCCCGCGTGCGTTGCCGCCAGCGAAGCCATTGCACCTGCGCCCAAAATGAGCACTCGCTTGCCCGCGAGATCTTCCCTGCCCATGCGGCTTAGCGCCTGATCAAAAGCAAAGGAGACCATGGAGGAGCCCGCCTCATCGATCTCAGTTTCGGAATGCACCCGCTTGCCGGTACGCAGCGCGGACTGTGCCAGCGCGTGGATGCGCGGGCCGACGGTTCCTTGCTCCGAAGCAAACTGGTAGGCGGTGCGCACCTGGCCGATGATTTGCTGCTCACCCACCACCATCGAGTCCAAGCCGGAGGTCACCATCATGAGGTGCTCGGCGGCGGCGTCGGCATAGCGCACATAAAGATAGGAGCGCAGCTTCTCCTCCTCCACCCCGGAGACTTCAGCGAGGTTGCGCACGACATCCTGGACGCCGGTGTGGAAAGAGTTAGTGACTGTATAGACCTCGAGGCGGTTACAGGTGGAGATAATCATCGCCTCGCTCAACGAGCCTGCCGATACCATGGCACGGCAGGTGTCATTCTGCACGGTCTCGTCCATGCTCAGCTTTTCCAGCAGCGCCACCGGCGCCGACTGATGCGACATGCCCACGACGAGCACACTCATGCACAACCCTCCAGTTTTGCATCATCCCTTTGGATGACATAGATCATCCGAAAGACTACTAGTTTTCAGCTCGTTTCCGAAACTCGCGGGAGTCCCCGAGGAAAGCTACTCCGCCAGCGCCTGCGCTAGCTCCTCGTTGTCCACTTCCCAGCAGGAGAACTCCTCGCCATCAATAACTACAACGGGGACGCGATCACCATATTCCATGGCCAGCTCCGCATCCTCATCGACGTTGCGTACTTTAAGCTCTGCCCCAGCCTGCCGGACCACCGGGGTAATCTGCTCCAGAACGCGCGCGCAGGAGCCACACGTGGTACGCACCATCAGCTCGACGACGTGAGACATTAAGAACTCCTCGATAGGACGTAGAACGGTTCGCGGTTTACTATGGACACGTTAGTCTTCCCACCCTATGAAAGCTGAACGCGTGCCTCTCCCGCTCCCTCCTGGTATGCCCGATTCTCCCCGCGAGTTCCTTGCCAATTGGACCGCAAGCAGGGGAAACTTGCGCAATTTCCTGGAGCAACAGGCTTTCGCCCCGCTCGGCGAAGAGCACCAGCGCGCGGCCGGTGAGGCGTCGGCAGCCGCGGCGGTGGAGCACCTCTTCGGCATCGACCTGGAAGCTTTTTCTTCTGGCGTGGATTCTGTTCGGGGTTCCTTCGAATCCGCCGGCGCGCGCTCCATCACTGAGCCAGACCCGGACATCCCCCAAGACGTCGGCGCTGCGGCTTTCTTCGACGTGGATAACACCTTGGTCCAGGGCTCTTCGCTCGTGTCCTTCGCTCTGGGGCTTGCACGCCGCCGCTATTTCAAACTTTCTGAGATCCTTCCCATCGCATGGAAGCAGCTGAAATTCCGGGTCTCCGGTTCGGAGAATGCCGCCGACGTGGCCGCGGGGCGCGTGCAAGCGCTCGAGTTTGTCAAGGGCCGCTCGGTGGAGGAAATGGTGGCGTTGTGCGAGAGCATCGTGGACCAATCCATGGCCCGCAAGGCCTACCCGGGCACGAAGCAGCTGGCGCAGATGCACCTCGATGCCGGCCAGCAGGTATGGCTGGTCACCGCCACCCCCGTGCAGCTGGCGCAGATTCTGGCGCAGCGTTTCGGTTTCACCGGCGCTCTCGGCACCGTGGCGGAGGTCAAAGATGGCCGCTTCACCGGCCGCCTCGTAGGCGATATCCTCCACGGGCCGGGTAAGAAGCACGCCGTGGCGGCGCTGGCCACCTTGGAGAATCTCGATCTTGAGCGCTGTACCGCCTACTCCGACAGCGCCAATGATGTCCCGATGCTTTCCATGGTGGGAACCCCCGTGGCCATCAATCCGGATTCCAAGCTGCGCGATATTGCAGAAGAAAAAGGCTGGCTCATCCGCGATTACCGCTCCGTGCGCAAGGCCGTGCGCACCTACGGTCTCCCCGCGCTAGCCACCGCGCTCTTCTCCTATGGCAGCTGGCGCTTCGTGCGCCGCTAGCTACTGTTTTGAGCCTTGGTGCGCAGCATGTCCATGCACATGACCGCACCAATCAGCCCGGCATGCTGTTGCGGGTCAAGCCCCGGCGCGATGCTGAGGCGGTACGTATTCTCCCCAGCGAGGAACCGGCCCACTCCTCCCCACTCGTTGCGCACCTCCGCCAACGGCTGACCCTGGCTGGTAATCGTGATATTCCAATCCCACACATCGCCTTCGATCTCAATCTCCGGGAAGCCCTCCATTTCCAAGCTCAGGCGCGTCTTCAGGAGGGAGAATTTCTTGGTCACGACCGCCATGGGCTTCTCGACGCCCGGAAGGTACACCTCATAGGTATCCCGCACAAAGTTCGGCGGATCCTTAATCACCATGAGTGGCTGCTGCGGATTACCTTGTTCATCGGTAAAAGCAACCTCGAGGCTGCGGGAAGAGTTGAAGAACATGTCCTTCAGGCTCGTCGACTGCAGAATCGTCCCGACGGGCACACCTTGTTCATCGGCGATCAGGAATTCATCCTGCATAAAAGACTTGGTTTGTGAGATAACCAGGCTGTCAAGGGTGAGGAGTCTAGGCAACATAGTTCGCCATTCTACGTACGTGATGGGCTCCTGTGGGGCGGAGGAATAGGATTCCCCATCCCGACTTTGAGGTCAAATACACGCTCAATAGGGAGAACTAACATACAGACATATTGGCTGGTCAGGATAGATGTCCGGAGCATGTTTTATAGTGCGTTTAGAACATATAACCGATACGCCAAACCCGGGGGACACCGTGAACACCGCAACCCAAACCGCCTACTTTTCCCATATGAATCCTGATTGCGCCCTCGCCGTGGAGCGCAGTGCCGCCCGCCGCGCAGACTACCGCTCGTGGGTAGCTGCCATGCCAGACCTTGATGAGGATTTTGATGTCGCGTGCCAGAGGCTCGTCGCCAAGCTTGGCGTCGGCGACTATACCGTGAGTGAATGCTGCCTGGCCGTGCACCGCCTTACGGAGCTCCCGCAGGTCAAGGCATTACAGGACAGCCAATTCCTACTGGACATGAAGGCTCTCATCACCATCGACCGCACCCTGACAAAGCTGGGCGCGTTGCCGCCGGAAACGCTCGCGCTTATCGACGATGCCTTGATCACCTTCTTCACCCCCACCTCCCCGAACCAGGTCTTTCCTACCCCGGCGCAGATTGGGCGCAAGCTGCGCGATATTTGTAAGAGCATCGATAAGACTTTCTCCTTCCGCGAATCCCCGAAGAAAGACTCATATACCTTCACCGATACCGGCCAGCGCGGCATCCTTGAGCTCAATACGGATAGCGCCACGGGCATGATTTTGGATGGCTACATCAAACAGGCAGCGAAGGAGAATGGGCTCTCGCAGGCCGATGCTTTAAAGAAGCTCATCGCCGGCAGTATCTCCCCGCCGGTGACCGTGATTCTGCACACCTATCAAGCCAGCGATATCGACAACGCCCCCACCTTCGTCCAAGGCTATGGATGGACGTCGCAGGACATGCCCGCCACACGCACGCGCGACCTCTCCTCGCAGCCGCCGGAATCACGCAGCTACATCGCCTCGGAGCTCATCCGTAAATACGTGGAAGGCCGGGATGGCACCTGCCGCGCTCCGGGGTGCAACCGGCCGGCTTACCTATGCCAGATGGACCACCGCGTCAACTACGCCGACGGCGGCGCCACGCACCCGCGCAATCTAGCCAGCTTGTGCCAGCACCACCACAATATGAAGACTGATGGGCGCGCGCATTACATCATGGACCCGCACACCGGAGACATCGTGTGGCTCTACGAAGACGGGACCTGGGCCATGACGGAGCCGACTGGTCCGCTGGCGAAGAAGACGAAGCGTTGGGCGCAGACGGTGGCTCAAAAGATTTCGGCCACCCGCGAGCGCGCCCAGCAGGAAGCTCAGGAAGCACAAGCCGCAGCCGAGGAACCCCGCACCCCGACCTCCCCACAGGAGGACATTCCGTTCTAAGCGGCTTCGTCGTCTGAAACGACGGCACGGTCATCCGAAACGACGGGAAGGAGAAAATAACAGAAACTCCCCGCCACGATCCCAAAAGGACCATGCGGGGAGTTGCAGGCGAAGTTTTACTTGCCCAGCTTGCGACGCTGAACGCGGGTGCGGCGCAGCATCTTGCGGTGCTTCTTCTTGGACATGCGCTTGCGGCGCTTCTTGATGACAGAACCCATAGTAGGTTTCCTCACTTTCGGTATCAGTACGTACGTAAACCGGCCGGCAACGCCTGGAATGAAACCACACACGGTGCACTCGTGGCGGCCCCTGCGAAACAGGGAGACACAGGCATACCAGTGCCGAAACGAATGTTCACTATCTTACCTAGCGGCCTGCCCAGCACCAAAACTAAGGGCAGCGCCCACCGCCACGGACCGCGAGTGGTCCGCAGTGGTGGGCGCTGCCAGAAAGAGGTGAACCCTAGGCTCCGTATACGGAGGCCTCAAGGTATTCCTTGACGGCAGATTCGTGGACGCGGAAGGAGCGTCCCACGCGCACGGCCGGCATGTCACCTGCATGAACCAACCTGTACACCGTCATCTTGGAGACACGCATGATCTCCGCAACTTCGGCGATGGTCAGGAAAGTTCCCTTATCTTCATTCGTCATAGTTTATTTAACCCTTCAGCACGTGACGCGCTGTAGGCTTCCCCTCCCACAGGACTATCACGCACGCGCTCCTGCCAGCTTAGCGTGAAACGTGTGACTAATGCGACCCAAGAGCTAATTTTTTCCTCTTTCGCACCGCTATTCCCCATCAAGCCCGTGTGACAACATATGCCACAGGGCTACCAGAACGGCGGGAAATTTTAAGCAAGCTCCTGCGCACGCTGGGTACATGCTTCGGCGGCACGGAAGAACGCGCCCCGCAGGCTAGACTCCTCAAGTTCACGAAGGGCGGCAGCAGTGGTTCCCCCCGGGGAGGTTACCCCTGCGCGCAAAGCCACGGGATCCTTGCCAGATTCAGCCAGCATGGTGCCCGCGCCTTGGGCAGTGCGGGTGGCTAGCTTTTCGGCGACGTCACGGGTGAGGCCGAGCTGCACGCCGGCGTCGATCAGCGCTTCGGTGACAAGGAAGTAGTAGGCAGGAGCAGAGCCTGCCAGTGCGGTGGCGGCGTCGATGTGCTTTTCCTCGATGACGGCAACCTCGCCAACGGCTTCCAGAAGCTTGACCACGCCAGCCTGCTGCTCCTCGGTGACGTGGGAACCACCCGCGCAGGTGCACATACCCTTGCCCACCAACATGGGGGTGTTAGGCATGACGCGGACGACTGGCACGCTTTCGCCGGCGGCCTTCTCCAACGTCTCGAGGGTCAGGCCAGCAGCCATGGACACAACCACGGCCGTCGTGGGGATGTCGAGGCCTTCAAGGAGCTCCTCGATGGCATAGGGCTTCACACACGCAAAAATGTAATTCGCGCCGTCGATAGCCGCGGCATTATCGCTCGTGACCGACACGCCGTAGGCGCTCTTTAACTCCTCGCTACGCTCGGAACGACGGTTGGTCACCACGATGTCCGCGGCGTCATAGCCCGCATTCACCAGCCCGGAAACTAGGGCTTCACCGATTTGTCCTCCACCAAGTACTGCAATTTTTGTCATGCTTTCCAGGGTGCCAGAAAGGCCAGGATGCGGCCACCAGGCAAGAGCGCTGCCTGCGATCTGAGCTGCTGCCTCACTGACCCCGCGCATGCAAAAGGCATCTGTCTTTTGACAGATGCCTTATGAGAAGGTGCCCTGCGGAACTGGTTCTTACATCACCACAAGGAGCGGGCCGAAGGTCAGCACGAGGCCAGCTACTGCTGCCAGGAACATCGACAGGCCGTCGCGGCTGGTGCGCAGTGCATGGACGATTCCGACGATGACGCCAGTGACAACAACACCGAGCACCAGAACGACCAGGCGGTCGAAGCGGTCCCAGAGGATCTCGAAGCCCTTGAACACGATGGCACCGAGCACGATGCCCACGAGGGCGAGCAGGACGACGGCGAAGGGGTTGAGCTTGTCCTCGTCCTCCTCCTCGTCATAGTCGTCGTATTCTTCAACGTCGTTGTCGACTGCCTCGAGCTCACCCGTGGTGAAGGTGTCCTCGGCGGCGTCCTGTGGCTTCTCATCGACCGGTGCGGAGGTCTTTGCTTCAGGCTTGGTGGCCGTCTTTACCTCAGGCTTTTCAGCTGCCTTTGCATCAGCCTTCTGCTCAGGCTTGTCCTCGGTCTTCTTCTTAGGCTCGTCCTTGACCTTTTGGATGACGCGCGTGTCATCGTCAGAGGGCTTCTCCGTAGAGACGGCGGCAGCCTGGGCCTTGTCGTCGGCCTTCTTGTCCACCTTCTTTGGAGCCTCTTCCTTGCTCTCCTTCTTCGGCGCAGGAATAACCGGGGCTGTCTCATCGATGGAGACACTCGAGTGCTTCGCCTCGGCAGGGGTTGCCTTGACCTTTTCGAGGTTGCCAGTCAGCTCCGCAACC
Organism: Corynebacterium sp. HMSC074C01; assembly: GCF_001814605.1. Lineage (NCBI taxonomy): Bacteria > Bacillati > Actinomycetota > Actinomycetes > Mycobacteriales > Corynebacteriaceae > Corynebacterium > Corynebacterium sp. HMSC074C01. The sequence continues at coordinate 77,931 of NZ_KV817275.1, forward strand.
GAGATGCCGCCTTCTTCAAGGCTCCGGCGACGGCGGCGCGGGGTCTTCTCCTCGCCGGATCGGTCCTTCGCGTTACGGGCCAGCAGCTCCGCAACTGTCAACTGTTTCTTGTCAGCCACGTTTCTTTCCTATTCCAGTCCCTTATCGGTACGGCGCAAAATGACACCTTCTCGGAGAGCCCAGGGGCAGATCTCCAACTTTTCGATTCCCAGGGCACGCATGCTCGCCTCCGCCACTAAAGCACCGGCGACGATTTGATGCGATCGGGTAGAACTTACACCCTCAAGGTCCGCCCTGTCAGCTGCAGTCATACGGGAGATGAAGGAAATCAGCTGACGCAGACCCGGCGCCGTGAGCGTGCGCTTCACATAAGGGCCTGCCGACGAAGGCGCAGCACCGGTCAAACGGGCCAGCGTGCGGAACGTTTTGGAGGTGCCCACGGCCAACCCGGCAGGACCCAGCGCGCGCATCTTATCGGCCACGCCGACTAGTTCCGCGTCAATGTAATCCCGCAGCAGGTTCACCTTGGACTTCTGCGGAGGATCAGTATCGAACCAGTTATGGGTCAGACGGCCAGCTCCCAAATCGAGGGAGAAAGCCATCTCCGGGTGTTCGTCGGTACCGGTGGACAGCTCCAGCGAACCGCCGCCGATATCGAGGTTGGTGATGCGGCCAGCGGACCAGCCATACCAACGGCGGGCGGCGAGGAAGGTCAAGCGCGCTTCCTCCTCACCCGACAAAATCTCTAGGCGGACGCCGGTTTGCTTCTCAACTTCATCGAGAACCTTGGCCGAGTTCGTGGCCGAGCGCACGGCGGAGGTAGCAAAGGCGATGAATTCATCACAGCCCAACTTCTGGCCCAGCTCAGCGGCCTCACCCACGGCGGAAATGAGCTTCTTCATACCCTTCTCGTGGATGTTGCCGTCCTTGTCTAGCTGTTCCACCAGACGCAGCGGGGTCTTCCAATCGCTCATCGGCGAAGGCCGCCCACCGGTTGCGGCGTCGACCGCAACGAGGTGGACGGTATTACTTCCGACGTCTAATACACCTAATCGCACGCCTCTAGAGTAGTAGGTCTACCGTGGGTAGGTGTGAATCGCCCGAAATCAAATGAAGTTTACCTGGGATTTCCCGCCTCCTCCCCAGCGGCGGCTTCCATCTTGGCCGGCCGCGAAAAGGCCCCCGACTTCCCCAGAGAGTGGTTTGAATTTACGGATCCAAACGATCCACTCCACATCTTTTCCATCGACCTGACTTGGCTCGAATCGCACTATGCCTGCCAGTTTGGGACGGAGAGATGCCACGGCATCGATAAGCAACAGCCCGACGTCGGCTGCTGCGTGCACGGTGCCTACATGGCTGATGAGACGGATCGGGAGCAGCTTCGCGACGCCGTCGCGCGCATGCCCGCCCGCTTCTGGCAGCACCGCCCTGCGGGGGTAGATGAGTTCCTGAAACACGGAGAACCTGAGGAGTTGGAGCCCTGGCTGGAGTGGGATGAGCTCGACGGCGAGGATGGCGAGCCGGAACCGGCACTGAAGACGCCGCTTGTCGACGGCGCCTGCATCTTCGCCAACCGCGCCGGTTGGCCCACGGGCGCGGGCTGCGCTATCCACCAATGGGCGCTCGAGGCGGGTGAGGAACTCACCGTGGTCAAGCCCGAGGGGTGCTGGCAGCTGCCGATTCGCCGGCACGAAGACTATGAGGAGCGCCCCGATGGGGAGGAAATCCTGCGCACCACTATCGGCGAATATGACCGCCGCGGGTGGGGCAACGGCGGCGAGGACTTCGATTGGTATTGCTCGGCAGATCCCTCCTGCCACATCGCGGAAGAACCGCTGTGGAAATCGCAGAAAACCGAGCTGATCGCGCTACTCGGAGAGGAGTGCTACGAAATTCTGGCCACGCACTGCGAGGCCCGAGCACGTTCCGGAGTCGAGCTCCCGCGGCACCCAGCGGACCCCCGAGCTTAAGCCTCGAACTTATAGCCCAGGCCGCGCACCGTCACGAGTTGCTGTGGGCGGGAAGGCTCGGCCTCAATCTTGGAGCGGAGGCGCTTGACGTGAACGTCGAGGGTCTTGGTATCACCCACATAATCCGCTCCCCAGATGCGGTCAATGAGCTGGCCGCGAGTCAGCACGCGCCCGGCATTGCGCAGCAGGTACTCGAGGAGATCAAACTCCTTGAGCGGCATGGATACCGGCTCGCCGGCCACGAGAACCGTGTGGCGCTCCACGTCCATGCGCACGCGGCCGCCTTCCAGGATTTGCTCGTCGGGCTCCTCCTCAGCGTGCTCAGAAGAGACATCCTGGCCACGGCGCAGCACCGCGCGAATGCGGGCGATGAGCTCGCGGGAGGAATAAGGCTTGGTCACATAGTCATCCGCGCCCAACTCCAGGCCCACGACCTTGTCAATCTCTGAGTCGCGCGCGGTCACCATAATCACCGGCACGGAGGACGTCGCGCGCAGTTGCTTGCACACGTCCGTTCCAGACATTCCCGGCAGCATGAGGTCCAGCAGGACGATATCTACGTTATTTGCCGCAAACTGTTCGAGCGCGCTGGGCCCGTCGGGGGCGAGGAGAACGTCGAATCCCTCCTTTCGGAGGAGGAAGGCGAGGGGATCGGCCAGCGACTCTTCATCTTCAACGATGAGGATGGTGGTCATTGCGCTTTATCCTTTCGACGAGCTGCTACACGCGCCACGGCGCGCTGCAAACCAGGGGCGGCGGAACTGACGGCTCCGTCTTCTATATTATCCCGGTTAATAAGATTATCTGCTGGCTTCTCTTCTGCGTATATAGGGAGCTCAATAGTGAAGGTCGAGCCAGTTCCGGGGCGCGACCACAGCTTGATATTGCCGCCGTGATTAGCCACGACATGCTTCACAATGGCCAAGCCGAGGCCAGTCCCGCCGGTTTGCCGGGACCGCGCCTTGTCGACGCGGAAGAAGCGTTCAAATACCCGCTTCTGATCTTCGGGGGCGATGCCGATGCCGCGGTCGGTGACTCGGATATGCACGACCTTCCCACCAACGACCTTCTGCGTCACCGACACCGGTAGTTCATCCGGCGAATAGTGGATGGCGTTGGAGATCAAGTTCGAGATCGCCGTAACCAGGAGGGATTTATCTCCCATCACGTGAACCCCTGCGGATTCGCCGCGGGTGAGCTGGTTGTGGTGGGAATCGGCGGCGAGCTGGTTGCGGGTAATGGCCTCATCGATGACATCATCGAGGTCGAGCGGCTCCATCTCCGGCAGCGCCTCCGCGCCCTGCAGCTTGGACAGGGAGATGAGTTCGCTGACCATCTCGGCCATGCGGGCGGCTTCCTTCTGCACCCTGCTGCCGAAGTATTCGACGTGCTCGGGATCCCCCGTGTCCTCGAGGAGGGCCTCGGCCAGCAGGGCGATGCCGCCCACCGGGGTCTTCAGCTCGTGCGACACGTTGGCCACGAAGTCACGGCGGGCAGATTCCATGCGCACCGATTCGGACTCGTCGGTGCCATAGACGATGACGAAGCGATCGTCGTTAAGCGTCAGCGGCTGAACCACCGCGCGTACCTGAATCACGCGGTTACCGGTGCGCCGCTTGGGAATGGCGAGGTCCAGCGTTCGGGTCTCCTTATCGTCGAAGACTTCTTCCGCCACCTTCCAAATATCGGGGTTCACGGCACGGTCGTGCACCATCGACATTTCATGGGACGCTGGGTTGGAAAAGATGACCTCTTTGTCGCGCGAGAGCACCGTCATGCCGGCCGGCGATCCCGCCACGGCGAGGTGCAGGACCTGGCTCACGCTGGTGACCTGGTTGGCGTCCGCATCGCGGACGCGGCGGCGTTCCATGCGTTCACGGAACCGAGTCAGCACCGGAATGGCCAGGCCACAGGCCACCACGCCGGCTAGAAAAGCTAAAACCAGTTCCACAATCATTCACGCCCCTACAAAGAATCCCCAAGGAGTATATGCTCCCTGGGGATTGTGCGCAGCACGCAGCTCTCTCGGTGGTTAGTTCTTTCCACCCTGAGCGGCCACGGCGGCAGCGCCGGCAGCGGCAGCTTCCGGATCCAGGTAGGTGCCGCCCGGGTTCACCACGGAACCATCCTCGGTGATCTCGTAGACCAGCGGGATGCCAGTCGGAATGTTGAGGCCGGCAATCTCCTCATCGGAGATCTGATCTAGGTGCTTGACCAGCGCACGTAGGGAGTTGCCGTGTGCGGCGATGAGAACGGTTTCACCCTTCTTGGCGCGCGGGAGGATCTCCTCCTCGAAATAAGGAACGAAGCGCTCGACGACGTCCTTCAGGCACTCGGTGCGCGGAACCTGATCCAGGTTGGCGTAGCGCGGGTCACCGGCCTGGGAGTACTCGGCACCGTCCTCCAGCTCCGGCGGCGGGGTGCCGTAGGAACGGCGCCATGCCATGAACTGCTCCTCGCCGTACTTGTCCTTGGTCTCAGCCTTGTTGAGGCCCTGCAGGGCGCCGTAGTGGCGCTCGTTCAGACGCCAGTCACGCACAACGGGGATCCAGTGGCGGTCCGCGGCGTTGAGCGCGATGTTGGCGGTGCGGATGGCGCGGCGCAGGAGGGAGGTGTAGACAACGTTCGGCAAGATGCCCTGTTCCTTGAGCAGCTCGCCGCCACGCTTGGCCTCACCCTCACCCTTGGCGGTGAGGTTGACGTCAACCCAACCGGTGAACTGGTTGGACTCGTTCCATTCGGACTGTCCGTGTCGAAGTAGAATCAGCTTTCCGTTACTCATAAACACCAGCATGCCACGTTTTTCGGCGGCTCGCCTGTGAACCCGAGCACATCACCCCTAAGTGTGGGTTTATGCCCACTTGTGTGGGATTAGTATCCGATTGCCCGGCGCGCGTGACAGTCCGGAATCTCAATACTCATCGCGTCGGCATAAATATTCTCCAGTTGGGCCGCGGCCGCCGCCCAACTGAATTGCTGGGCGTGATCGACGGCGGCTTCGCCCATGGCGATGCGGCGGGGGTCGTCGTCAAGCAACTGCTCTAGTGCGTCAGCCCAATCCTGCGCCGAATGGGAGTGGACGAGCAAGCCCGTGTCACCATCCGCGACGGCGATGGGCAAGCCGCCGACGGCCGCTGCCACCACGGGCGTTCCGGAGGCCTGCGCTTCCATGGCCACCAGCCCAAAAGACTCGTTGTAGCTGGGCACCGCGACGATATCCGCGGCCTGATAGATGGCCACGAGCTCCTGCGGCGGGCGCGGGCTGAGAAAACGCACCACGCGCTCCACGCCCAGCTCACGGGCCAAATTGTGATAGGTATCCGGAGAGGAATTCGCCCCGGAGGCACCGCCACAGATGACCACGCGCAGACGGCGATCCGGATCGCGCTCCATCAGCTCCGCGGCGGCGCGGATGAGCACGTCGGGACCTTTGAACTTTTGCAGGCGGCCCACAAAGGCCACAACTTTGGTGTGCAGCGGGATGCCCAGCTGGCGGCGGGCACGCTCCGTCATGCGGTCCGTGCCCGGGGTATACAGCTCGGTATCGGCACCCGGGGAAACCACGAGGATATTCTCCGGCGAGGCGTCGTAGTGCTCGATCAGATCGCGGGTTTCCTGGGCGGTGTTGACCACCAGGATGTCGGCGTTATCCACCAGTTGTTGTTCGCAGATGCGGCGGGCTTCAGTTTCCGGGGTGTCATCGAGCGTGCGGTGCACATTCTTCACAGCAGCCAAGGTGTGCGCGGTATGGACGAGGGGGATATCCCAGAGATCACGCAACAGCCAGCCCACCTGGCCGGAGAGCCAGTAGTGGGAGTGGATGACGTCATAGTCCACCTCAAAACAGCGCGCGAAGTTGAAGATGCCGCCCGTGAACGCGGCCAGCTGCGTGGGCAGTTCCTCTTTGCTCAAACCTTCATAGGGTCCCGCCACAATGTTGATGACGCGCAGGCGCTCCTCGACGTCCACCACCTCGCCCTGACTGGGGCGCGTGGCGCGGGTGAAAATATCGACCTCCACGCCGAGGCGCGCGAGCTGACGGGCAGTGTTGAGAACATAGACGTTCATGCCGCCCGCATCCCCGGAACCGGGCTGTTCAAGGGGCGAGGTGTGCATGGAAATCATCGCGATGCGCATAATTGTCCAGTGTATCCCGAAACGAGCCACGTTATACTGGCCCGTACCTCAACCTACGCGACCGAAAGGTGAATCGATGTCGGCATACGAGTCCAAGGCGTGGCTCCAGTACTACCCGGAGTGGACCCCGCATAGCTTGGAGTACGGGGACACCACGCTTCTCGACGTTTACGACAACAACCTCGCGCTCCACCCCGACAAGCCGGCAACCTACTTTTTCGGTCGCACGCAGACCTACGCCGAGCTGGACAAGCAGGTCCGCCGCGCAGCCGCCGGTCTGCGCGCCTTCGGCGTGCGCCCGGGAGACCGCGTTGCCATCGTCGCCCCCAACTGCCCGCAGTTCATCTCTGCTTTCTGGGCCGTGCTTAAGCTGGGCGCCATCGCGGTGCTGCACAACCCGCTCTACACCGCTCACGAGCTGGAGGGTCTGTTTAAGAACCACGGCGCGCGAATCGCCATCGCGTGGGATAAGACGGCCTCCACGTTGGAGAAGCTGCGCCCGACGACCTCCCTGGAGACCGTCGTCTCCATCAACATGATCAACGCGATGCCGACTCCGCAGCGCCTGGCCCTGCGCCTGCCTATTCCGCCGTTGAAGTCCAAGCGCGATCAGCTCACCGCCCCAGCTCCGAATACGGTGCCGTGGGAATCCCTCGTGGGCAACGCGATCGGTGGCGATGGTTCCGATGTCATCACCCCGGAGGAAGTCACCAAGGACACCACCGCGCTCATCCTGTACACCTCCGGCACCACCGGCAGCCCCAAGGGTGCGGAGCTGACCCACGGCAACCTCTTCTCCAATATCTTGATGGGCAAGCACTGGGTACCGGGCCTGGGCGATTCCCCTGAGCGCATGCTCGCCGCACTCCCCTTCTTCCACGCCTACGGCCTGACCATGAATGCCCTCTTGGCTCCGCTCATCGCCAGCGAGCTGGTTCTGCTTCCGAGCCCGCAGATGCCGCTCATCATGGACCTGATGAAGAAGCACACCCCGACCTGGGTGCCGGGCGTGCCAACTCTGTACGAGCGCATCGTGGCGAAGGCGGAAGAAAACGACGTCTCCCTCGACGGCGTGCGCGCGGCCTTCTCCGGCGCGTCCACCCTGCCAGTCAATACCGTGGAGAAGTGGGAGAAGTACACCGGCGGCATGCTCGTGGAAGGCTATGGCCTCACGGAGTGCTCGCCGATTATCGTGGGCAACCCCATGAACGATGATCGCCGCCCCGGCTACGTGGGATTCCCTTTCCCGGACACGGAGATTCGCATCGCTAACCCGGATAACCTGGATGAAACCATGCCCGATGGCCAGGAGGGCGAAGTTCTCGCCCGCGGCCCACAGGTTTTCAAGGGTTACTTCAGCGATGAGGAAGCCACCAAGAAGGCCTTCCACAATGGCTGGTTCCGCACCGGTGATATGGGCGTGATGGAGGAAGATGGCTTCATCCGCTTGGTCAGCCGCATCAAGGAAATCATCATCACCGGCGGCTTCAACGTCTACCCGGGCGAGGTCGAGGAAACGTTGCTGGACCACCCAGACGTCGCGGAGGCCGCCGTGGTGGGCCGCCCGCGTTCGGACGGCTCCGAGGACGTCGTGGCCTGCATCGTGCTGAACGACGGCGCCGCGCTCGACCCCGAGGGCCTCAAGGACTACTGCCGCGAGCGCTTGACCCGCTACAAGGTGCCGCGCACCTTCTACCACTTTGAGAAGCTGGCCACCGACCAGCTGGGCAAGATTCGTCGCCGCGAAGTACAGGCGGATCTGCTCGAGCGCCTGAACGCGGAGAAGTAAACAGAGAGATAGCACTCCATAACCCCGGAGCGATCCCTGCGCGTTAGACGCACATCACCGGGGTTATTGATTTGTCCCGGAAAGATTTCGTTACTTTAAGCAACTTTGCTAAGTTTTGCGAGACTTCTGTCACAGATTGGTTATACTGTTCCCCACATAACAAGTTTGACCACCTAAGGAGTTCGCGAAGATGACCGGATCCCCTGCCCAGGCCCCCTCCGCCTTTGAGACGAAAGCCTGGCTCCAGTATTACCCTGAGTGGACTAAACCCAATCTGGATTACGGCACCGAAACGCTTCTGGACTCCTACCGAGAAACCGTGGAGGAATTCGGCGAAAGACCCGCCACGTGGTTCTTTGGCCACCAGATGACCTACCGCGAACTCGATACCCACGTGCGCGCCGCCGCAGCAGGGCTTAAGGCCTTCGGCATTCGCCCCGGCGACCGTGTCGCCGTAGCACTCCCCAACTGCCCCCAGCACGTGGCGGTCTTCTATGCCATCTTGAAGCTCGGGGCGACCGTCGTGGAGCACAACCCGCTCTACACCGCGGCTGAGCTCGAGCCCCTCTTCCAGGATCACGCCGCCCGCGTTGCCGTGGTCTGGGATAAGGCGAGCCCGGTCTTCGAGGAATTGCGTGATTCCACGCCGCTGGAAACGATCGTCACGGTCAACATGATTGAGGCCATGCCGCGTCCCAAGCAGCTACTACTGCGCTTGCCCCTTCCTTTCATTAAGGACAAGCGGGCCGAGCTTTCAGTTCCCGCCCCCAACACTGTTCCGTGGGGCACGCTCACGGGCCGCGCCATCGGCGGGCAGGGCCAGAAGCTCGAAGATGCCAAGGTCAACCGCGAAGATACCGCGCTAATCCTGTACACCTCCGGAACCACCGGCAGGCCCAAGGGTGCGGAGCTGACCCACTCCAACCTGTATTGCAACATGAAGATGGCGGAAGCGTGGGTGCCCGAATTGGGCAAGAAGCCCGAGCGCATGCTCGCCGCCCTCCCCCTCTTCCACGTCTATGGCCTCACCCTCATCGCCGCCCTCGGCGTGCACATTGGCGGCGAGCTCGTCCTCACCCCAGCGCCTAAGGTGCCGCTGCTCCTCGACATCATGAAGAAGCGCCTGCCCACCTGGATGCCGGGCGTGCCCACGATTTACTCCAAGGTGATGGAGGCAGCCAAGGAACAGAACATCGATCTCCACGGCATCGGGAACAGCCTCTCAGGTGCAGCAGCACTACCGGCAGACATCGTTGAGGAATGGGAAACGGCCACCGGCGGCCTGCTCGTGGAAGGCTACGGGCTCACGGAAACCTCGCCGATCGTGGCCGCGAACCCGCTCAACAAGAACCGCCGCCCCGGTTATATCGGCATCCCCTTCCCGGATACCGAGGTGCGCATCGGCAACCCAGACAACCTCGATGAAACTCAGCCGGATGGCACCGCGGGCGAGCTTCTCGTACGCGGACCGCAAGTATTCAAGGGCTACTTCAACATGCCAGAAGCCACGGAGAATGCCTTCCACAATGGCTGGTACCGCACGGGTGACATGGCACTCATGGAGTCCGATGGCTTCATCAAGATCGTCTCCCGCATCAAGGAGATGATCATTACCGGCGGCTTCAATGTGTACCCAGCCGAGGTGGAAGACGTAATCCGCCAGCACCCGGATGTCACCAACGTGGCCATCGTTGGCCGCCCGCGCGCGGACGGTTCCGAGGATGTCGTGGCCTGCATCATCCTGGAGGATGGCGCGGTGCTCGATCCGGAGGGCCTCAAGGATTACTGCCGCGAGCGCCTGACCCGCTACAAGGTGCCGCGCACCTTCTACCACTTCGAGCACCTAGCCTCTGACCAGCTGGGCAAGGTCCGCCGCCGCGAAGTGCAGAAGGACCTGCTGAAACTGCTCGGCAAAGAAGCTTCCGCCTAAGCCGCGCGGTCGATATAGCGCATCACGCGCGTGGGGTTGAAGGTTCGGTAGAACCCTTCACCAGCACCGACAAGGTGGCTCACCAACGTGCTGAGCTGCCAATCCAGCTGCTCATCGGTGTAGCCCCACTTCGTGGGAATGCGGGCCGTGGCCACCAGGACCAGGTCCTGCTCGTCGGCGCCATCGAGGTTCACCGCCTCGATGCGCGCGGAGTAAACATACTGATTGTCATTCATAAACTCGGCCCAGCGCACGAGCGCATCAAGGTCGCACACACAACGGCCGGAGGGCGTGACGAGGCTGAGCTCAATGTCCCCGGAGCCATCACGAGCGGTTTCAATAGTGATCGAGTGCTCGTTGATGAGGATGCTCACGGCCCCATTCCGGTGGTCCACCACGTGAACGGGCGTGCCGATCATCGCCAGGCGCGTGGCGCGCTCGTGGACCCGCCACATCCCCACTACTGAAACACCATAAGCTTCACTGAAATAGTGGGGAGAGACCGGCTTGATCCCGGCCCCTTTGCGCGGCTTCGAGGGATGCTCCGGAAACTGCTCATCCAGACGGGCGAAGACCGCAGACATTTCTGCCGCATAGCCCGCAATAATGCTTTTGAGCTGAGCATTCGTGGCCGTCGACGGCAGATAAGGCGGTGCGAAGATCCGCAGGTGGGTATGCATAGCGGAGCTTCCACAGGACTCGGCCACGAGGTTGCCGGAGAGCCCGCCGCCGTTGAGATCGTTGACCTCCATGCGCAAAGGCTGCCGGTCTGGGTTGAAGCGCACTGCACCGCCCCAATACCCGAGCACGCAGAGGCCGCCCATCTCCTCGTTGACGTCGATGCTTAAGAATCCGCCGGCAATCTTGATGGTGGGCAGGCCGGTTGAGGAATCCTCCTCAATCTTGCCTGCCAGCTTGGTCATGGTTTTGATAACTCGGCTCTTGCTAATCCGAGCCGGTGTCTTGATTGTTTTCTCAGTTGCTGATTGAGACATAGTCCCCCCTTGATTTTCTTTTCTCTATGCTGCGCGAGCCGATGCTGAGCCACCCCTGCTCCTCCCCGAGCCGTTGCAGTGAGGCCAAGAATACAAAAGGTTGCGCAACTTCGCGCGGCGGAGACGCGGCGAGCACCCCCAACACCCAAACGTGAGAAAAACCTCACATTTTCCGCGCGGGAGGCAGCTTTGGACGAAAGCTTCGACTACGGTGGCACATCATGATTGTTCTGTAGGGCTAACTAACTCTGCCCGCAACTCTTCATAAAACCGTTCCCCATCAGCTCAAAAGAGGAAAGATGCCTGTTACTATGCTGCATTCCATGCCCCACCCGGCCGTACTTTTCGCCGGACAAGGCTCCGATTGGCAGGGTTTCATCACCACCGCTGCGCAGACTGCTGCCGCTGCCGACTCCCTACGCGAGACCCTCGCCCAGGCACGCAGCCTCACCGGCCCCGCCGCACGCACCATCGCCTCCGCGTGCCCCGGCGCGCTCGAGCGCCTCGAGCAGCTCATTGCTGGTTCCACCGAGTCCACGTCCCTCGACGCCCTGCCGGCGGTATCCATCCCGGGCATCGTCCTGGGCCAGATTGCCGCTATCGAGCAGCTGCGCGATCTCAGCGTCGACATCGACGAGCGCGCTGGGCATTCGCAGGGAAGTTTGGGGGCGATGGCCGTCGACAAGCCGGCAGAAGCCCTGGCCCTAGCCATCCTGATGGGCACCGCCGCGAGTGCTGTCAACGGCGCCGATCCGCGCTCCCAGATGCTGTCCATTCGCGGCCTGGAGCGCAGCTTCGTCACCGAGTACCTGCACGGCACCGCCGCCATCGCTGTGGTCAACGGCCGCCGTCACTTTGCGCTGTCCGGCAGCCCGGAGGACCTGGCTGCCACCCGCACCGCCATCGAGGAGGCCGTCAAGAGCTTCAACGCCGAGCTGGAGAAGCGTACCGTCGGCGGCGATGAGCTCAGCCCGCGCTTTGACGAGCTGCCCGTGGCTCTTCCTTTCCACAACCCGGTGCTAGCGCCGGCCGCCGAGCGCACCGTGGCGCTGGCTCAGAAGTGCGAACTCGACGTGGATGAGGCCCGCGCGCAGGCCGAAGCCATCCTGGTCAACGAACATGATTGGCCGGCCACGCTGGCCGCGCTCAACTCGGAGCACCTCATTGTTCTCGACCGTGCGCTGACCAACCTCACCCGCCGCGTGGTGGAAGGCACGGGAGTCACAGTGGTCTCGGCCGCCACCCCGCAGGAGCTCGATGCACTGGCGACGCCGGGCACTGAACTGCCCAAGGCCCTGAACTACGCCGACTTCGCCCCGCGCACCATCGAGCTTCCCAATGGCCGCACCTATACCCAGACCCGCTTCTCCGATCTCACGGGTCTATCCCCCATCATGCTGGGCGGCATGACGCCGACCTCCGCTGATGGTGAGATCGTCGCCGCGGCGGCGAACGCCGGGCACTGGACGGAGATGGCCGGCGGCGGCATGTACTCCGATGAGGTCTTCCGCGCCCACCTGGCCACAATGGAGCAGCACCTGCGCCCCGGCCGCACGGCGCAGTTCAACACCATGTTCTTTGACCGCTTCCTGTGGAACCTGCACTTCGGCCAGGCGCGCATCGTGCCCAAGGCCCGCGCGGCCGGTGCGGCTTTCAACGGCGTGTGCATCTCCGCCGGTATCCCGGAGGTAGAGGAGGCCGGCGAGCTGCTGGACCGCCTCCACGCCGACGGTTTCCCCTTCATCTCCTTCAAGCCCGGCACCGCAAAGCAGATCCGGGATGTCCTGGCCATCGCCACGGCCTACCCGGAGGACCGCATCATCATGCAGGTCGAGGACGGCCACGCCGGCGGCCACCACTCCTGGGTCAACCTGGATGACATGCTGCTGGATACCTACGCCGAAATCCGCCAGCACCCCAACGTCTACCTGGCAGTCGGCGGCGGCATCGCCTCCCCGGATCGCGCCACCTCCTACCTCACCGGTGAGTGGGCGAAGAAGCACGCTATGCCCGCCATGCCTGTCGACGCCGTCTTCCTCGGCACCGTCGCCATGGCCACCAAGGAAGCCAAGGCCACCGATTCGGTGAAGGACCTGCTGGTCAACACCACCGGTATCAGCCCAGAGCAGAACGACGGCTGGGTAGGTCGCGGCACCGGTGCGAACGGCGTAGCATCCTCGCAGTCCCACCTTTTGGCGGATATCCACGACCTGGATAATTCCTTCGCGGCGGCCTCACGCCTGATTACTTCCCTGAGCATCGAGGAGTACCCGGCACACCGCCAGGAAATCATCGACGCCCTGGCCAAGACCTGCAAGCCCTACTTCGGCGATGTCGAGTCCATGACCTACGCGGAGTGGCTGGAGCGCTTCGTGGAGCTGGCCCACCCGTTCGTGGATCCCAGCTGGGATGACCGCTTCCTGGATCTCCTGCACCGCGTCGAGGCCCGCCTCAACCCGGCTGATCATGGCCAGATTGAAACTCTCTTCACCAGCGTTGAGGACGTCCACGATGCACCGCGGGCTGTGGCTAAGCTGCTGTCTGAGTACCCCGCCGCGCGCAACACCGAGGTCTCCGCGCGCGATGCTGCCTGGTGGATTTCCCTGCACTACAAGCACGTCAAGCCCATGCCGTGGGTGCCCGCCATCGATGGTGATCTCAAGAGCTGGTTTGGCAAGGACACCCTCTGGCAGGCCCAGGATGAGCGCTATACCGCCGACCAGGTGCGCATCATCCCCGGCCCCGTGGCCGTGGCCGGCATTACCAAGAAGAACGAGCCGGTGGCGGACCTGCTTGCCCGCTTCGAACAGGCCACCACGGATGCGCTGCTGGAACAGGGCTCGACCCCACAGAAGGCCTTCTCCCGCCTGAATTCCGCCGCCGATGAGGCCGCGTTCCTGCGTACTTCTCCTACCCTGTTGTGGCACGGCCACCTCATGGCCAACCCGGCTTATGAGATGGATGAGAACGCCTTCGACCTGCGCCAGGATGCCGAGGGCAACTGGGAGATCGTCATCACGGCGGACTCCTACTGGGATGATCTGCCGGAGGAGCAGCGCCCCTTCTACGTCCGCGAGGTCACCGTCCCGGTGGACCTGCCGGAGGATGTGGCCACGGGTGGCTCCCCGGTGGTCTCCGAGGAGCGCCTGCCGAACTCCGTCTTCACCCTCCTGGAGGGCCTTGCTGGTGTCGGCTCCACGGCGGAGCAGGGCGATGAAATCACGAAGATGCCCACCGTCGAGTCCGGCTACTCCTTCCACTTCCCTGCTTCGCTGCTCTCCGCACACAGCGCGGTGACCTGCGGCGATACTGCAGCCGAGAAGGCCGGCACCCCTGACGTTCTGGTCGGCCCGTGCTGGCCGGCCATCTACGCCGCGCTCGGCTCCGGACGTCTCGAGGATGGCTACCCCGTCATCGAAGGTCTGCTCAACGCGGTGCACCTGGACCACGTCATCGACGTGCGCGTGCCGCTGGAGCAGCTTGCCGACGGCCGCCAGATCGACGTCACCTCCTCCTGCACCGCCATCGAGGAATCCGTCTCCGGGCGCATCGTCACGGTGGAGCTCGAGCTCAAGGACCACGCTTCCGGTGATGTCGTGGCCACGCAGATGCACCGCTTTGCCATCCGCGGCCGCGCCACCGGCACCGCCGCGCCGAGCCAGGCACCGGAGTGGGGCGGCGGCAAGTCCGCCACCAAGGTGGTGCCGACCCCGCGCTCCTTCGTCGACCGCGCCACCGTCACCGCCCCGCAGGATATGACGCCCTTCGCGCTGGTCTCCGGTGATTACAACCCGATCCATACCTCTTATAACGCGGCCCAGCTGGTCAACCTGCAGGCACCGCTGGTGCACGGCATGTGGCTCTCGGCCGCCGCACAGCAGGTGGCCGGACGCCACGGCCGCGTGGTGGGCTGGACCTACTCCATGTACGGCATGGTGCAGCTGGGCGATGACATCGAGGTTACCGTCGAGCGCGTCGGCCGCAAGGGCATCCACCAAGCACTCGAGGTCACCTGCCGCATCGACGGCGAGGTGGTCTCCCGCGGCCAGGCCCTGCTCGCCGCGCCGACCACGGCTTATGTCTACCCCGGCCAGGGCATCCAGTCCGAAGGTATGGGCAAGGGCGACCGCCAGGCCTCCCCGGCAGCGCGCGAAGCGTGGCGCCGCGCGGATGCGCATACCCGGGAGAACCTGGGCTTTAGCATCCAAAAGATCATCGATGAGAACCCGACGGAGCTCACCGTTCGTGGCACCACCTTCCGCCACCCGCAGGGTGTGCTGCACCTGACCCAGTTCACACAGGTGGCCCTGGCTGTTGTGGCCTATGCCCAGACCGAGCGCCTGCGCGCCGAGGATGCGCTGGCCCCGACCTCCTACTTCGCCGGCCACTCCCTGGGCGAGTACACCGCGCTGGCTTCGCTGGCGAATATCTTCGACCTTGAGGGTGTCATCGACATTGTCTACTCCCGTGGCTCCGCCATGGGCAGCCTGGTCCCGCGCGATGCGGAGGGCAACTCCGAATACGCCATGGCAGCACTGCGCCCGAACATGGCTGGTATTGATGCCGACAGCGTCGACGCCTGGGTGGCTGAGGTCGCCGCAGCCACCGGCGAGTTCCTGGAGATTGTTAACTACAACATCCGCGGCCAGCAGTACTCCGTCGCCGGCACCAAGAAGGGACTCAAGACCCTGGTGGACAAGGCCAATGCCATCGCCCCGCGCGCGGCCGTCATGGTCCCGGGCATCGATGTTCCTTTCCACTCCCGCGTGCTGCGCGAGGGCGTTCCGGCCTTCGCTGAGAAGCTCGATGAGCTGCTGCCTCAGGAGCTGGACCTGGATGCCCTGGTAGGCCGCTATATCCCGAACCTGGTGGCCCGCCCCTTCGAGCTGACCCAGGACTTCGTCGATGCCGTGGCCCCGCTGGCGCCCTCCGGCAAGCTGGACGGGCTGAAGGTGGAGGACCTCTCCGAGCACGAGCTCGCCCGCCTGCTACTCATCGAGCTGCTGTCCTGGCAGTTCGCTTCCCCTGTGCGCTGGATTGAGACCCAGGAGCTCCTCTTCGGAAAGGTCGAGCAGATCATCGAGGTCGGCCTGGCTTCTTCCCCGACGCTGACCAACCTGGCCACCCGCTCGCTGGCCGTCGCCGGCATCCCGGAGGGCACCATCCGCGTGCTCAACGTGGAGCGCGACCAGGAGCAGGTCATGCTTGCCGACGTCTCCGAAGCCCCCGCCGCCGAACCGGCACCGGAATCCGACGCCGAGGATGCACCGCAGGCGAGCGAAGCGCCAGCCGAAGTACCGACTGAGGCAGCACCAGCACCGGTCCCTACACCTACCGCGGCAGCTGCGAGCGATGCCCCCGAGCTGCGCTTTGGTGCTGCGGAGGCCATCATGGTGCTCTTCGCCTTCCAGAACAAGATTCGCGTGGACCAGATCACGGACTCCGACACCGTGGAGGAGCTGACCAACGGCGTATCCTCGCGCCGCAACCAGCTGCTCATGGACATGTCCGCGGAAATCGGCGTGCCCGCCATCGATGGCGCCGCCGATGCCGACGTGGCCACGCTGCGCGAGAAGGTCGCCACCGCCGCCCCGGGCTACTCCGCTTTCGGCCCGGTACTGGGTGAGGCCGTCGGCGCGCGCCTGCGCCAGCTCTTCGGCGCTGCGGGCCTCAAGCCCACCGCCGTGGCGGACTATGTCACCGGTACCTGGGGACTGCCCGAGTCCTGGGTTGCCCACGTCGAGGCGGAGATCCTGCTCGGCTCCCGCGAGGAGGACTCGGTGCGCGGCGGCTCGCTGAGCACCGTACCGGCGAGTGCAACCTCCAAGTCCGCGGCGCACGAGCTGATCGACGCCGCCGTCCAGGCCGTCGCCGCTACCCACGGTGCGTCCGTATCCAAGGGCGCGGCCGCCGGTGGTGCAGGTGGCGGTGCCATGGTGGACTCCGCTGCGCTCAATGCCTTCGCCGAGACCGTCACCGGTGAGAACGGCGTGCTGGCTACGGCCGCCCGCCAGGTTCTCTCCCAGCTCGGCCTGGACTCCGAGCCGGAGCTCATCGAAGCCCCTGATACCACCGTCATCGATGCCGTCGAGGCAGAGCTCGGCTCCGGCTGGCTCAAGTCCGTCACGCCTTCCTTCGATGCCAACAAGGCCGTGCTTTTCGACGACTCCTGGGCCATCGCCCGCGAGCGCCTCGCCCGCCTGGCACTGGGCCAGGCCGAGTACACGGTGGACAGCTTCCGCGGTGCCGGCGAGGACCTGGCGCGTCAGGCCCGCTGGTGGAAGCGCGAGGACATCGCCAAGGCCGCCGTGGACACCACGCCCGGCGCGTTCGCCGATGAGGTCGCCCTGGTCACGGGCGCTGCCCCCGGTTCCATCGCCACCGCGCTGGTGGAGCGCCTGCTGGAGGGTGGCGCGACCGTCATCATGACCGCCTCCCGCGTCAGCCAGGCCCGCAAGGAATTCGCGCGCACGCTCTACGCCGAGCACGGCGCTGCCGGTTCCGCCCTGTGGCTTGTCCCGGCGAACCTGTCGAGCTTCCGCGATATTGACGCGCTCATCGACTGGATCGGCTCCGAGCAGCGCGAGTCGGTGGGCAACGAGGTCAAGATCCTCAAGCCAGCGCTGACCCCGACGCTGGCCTTCCCCTTCGCCGCGCCGAGCGTGTCCGGCTCGCTGGCGGATGCCTCCGGCACCACCGAGACGCAGGCCCGCCTGCTGCTGTGGTCCGTCGAGCGCACCATCGCGGGGCTGGCAAGGCTGAGCCAGGAGGACGTGGACAAGCGCTGCCACGTTGTCCTGCCGGGCTCGCCCAACCGCGGCACCTTCGGCGGCGACGGCGCCTACGGCGAGGTCAAGGCGGCACTCGATGCCATCCTCAATAAGTGGAAGGTCGAGGCCGGCTGGCCGCAGGGTGTCACCCTGGCACAGGCCAAGATCGGCTGGGTTGCCGGCACGCACCTCATGGGCGGCAACGATGGGCTGGTGCCCGCCGCTGAGAAGGCCGGCATCAAGGTGTGGAGCCCGGAGGAGATTTCCGCCGAGCTCATGGACCTGGCCAGCGCCGACTCGCGCGAGCAGGCAGCCCACGCACCGGTGGAGAAGGACCTCACCGGCGGCTTGGAGGGCTTCTCCCTCACCGAGCTTGCTGCCGATGTGGAGCCGACTGACGTCGTTCCGCACGAGGAACAGGACGCCCCCGCGACCATCACCGCGCTGCCCAACCAGGTGCAGGCGGTTCAGCCGGGCCTGGAGGAAGAAGTTGGCCAGGTCACCACGGATCTGGAGGACATGGTGGTCATCGCCGGCATCGGCGAGGTCTCCTCGTGGGGCTCTGGCCGCACGCGCTTCGAGGCCGAGTTTGGTCTGCAGCGCGATGGTTCCGCGGAACTGACCGCCGCCGGTGTGCTGGAGCTGGCGTGGATGACCGGGCTGG
Source organism: Corynebacterium sp. HMSC074C01 (assembly GCF_001814605.1). Classification (NCBI taxonomy): domain Bacteria; kingdom Bacillati; phylum Actinomycetota; class Actinomycetes; order Mycobacteriales; family Corynebacteriaceae; genus Corynebacterium; species Corynebacterium sp. HMSC074C01. The sequence continues at coordinate 96,189 of NZ_KV817275.1, forward strand.
TGGAATGGCGCGAGGACCCGCACCCGGGCTGGTTCGTCGTGGAGAGCGATGAGGAGATCGCTGAGGAGGACATCTTCGAGCGCTTCCGCGATGAGGTCGTCGCACGCTCCGGTGTGCGCACGCTGACGGATAAGTATCACCTCACCGACCGCGGCTCCATCGACCTGACCACCGTCTTCCTGGACCGCGACGTCACCTTCACCGTCGATTCGGAGGTCACCGCCCGCGATATCCAAGAAGCAGATCCGGAGTTCGTCAGCATCGTCGAGGTGGACGGCGAATGGCAGGTCACCCGCCGCCAGGGTGCCACCGTCAAGGTGCCGCGCAAGGCTACGCTGACCCGCACCGTCGCTGCCCAGATGCCGGATGACTTCGACGCCGCCAAGTGGGGCATCCCGGAGCACATGCTCGATTCCTTGGATCGCATGGCGGTGTGGAACCTGGTCAGCGCGGTGGATGCCTTCACCCAGGCCGGCTTCTCCCCGGCGGAGCTGCTGCGCTCCATCCACCCGGGCCAGGTGGCCACCACGCAGGGCACCGGTATCGGCGGCATGGAGTCCCTGCACAAGGTCTTCGTCACGCGCTTCCTCGGTGAGGAGCGCCCGTCCGACATCCTGCAGGAGGCCCTGCCGAACGTCATCGCGGCGCACACCATGCAGTCCCTCGTGGGCGGCTATGGTTCCATGATTCACCCCATCGGTGCCTGCGCTACCGCGGCGGTCTCGATTGAGGAGGCCGTGGACAAGATTGCCCTGGGCAAGGCCGATGTGGTCGTGGCCGGCGGTATCGACGATGTCCAGGTGGAATCCCTCCAGGGCTTCGGCGATATGAACGCCACCGCGGAGACCGCGAAGATGACCGCCAAGGGAATCGATGATCGCTTCATCTCCCGCGCCAACGACCGCCGCCGCGGCGGCTTCCTCGAAGGCGAGGGCGGCGGCACGGTCCTGCTAGTTCGCGCCTCACTAGCAGCCGACTTAGGATTGCCGGTACTCGCGGTGGTCGCCCACGCTGCCTCCTATGGCGACGGCGCCCACACCTCCATCCCGGCCCCTGGCCTGGGTGCGCTGGGTGCTGGCCGCGGCCGGGAGAACTCCCGCCTGGCGCGCTCGCTGCGCGGTCTGGGCCTCACACCCAACGACGTCAGTGTCCTGTCCAAGCACGACACCTCCACCAACGCCAACGACCCCAACGAGTCGGAGCTGCACTCCCTGCTGTGGCCGGCGATTGGCCGCGATGAGGATCAGCCGATGTTCGTCATCTCCCAGAAGACGCTCACCGGCCACTCCAAGGCAGGTGCCGCGCTCTTCCAAACCGGCGGCATCATCGACGTCTTCCGCACGCACCGCATCCCGGCGAACGTGTCCCTGGACTGCGTCGACCCGCTCATCGCACCGAAGGCGCCGAACCTGGTGTGGCTGCGCTCCCCGCTGGATCTCGCTGCGGCGGGCCACAGCGTGAAGGCCGCGGCACTGACCTCGCTTGGCTTCGGCCATGTCAGCGCGCTCATTGTCTACGCCCACCCAGGCGTATTCGAGCAGGCCGTGTCCCAGCAGCGCGGGGCAAATGCCGCCGCCCAGTGGCGTGAGCGCGCCGAGCAGCGCCTGCGCGCCGGCCGCGCCCACTTCGAGGCCGGCATGCTGGGCCGCGCCCCGCTCTTCGAGGTCATCGAAGGCCGCCGCCTCCCGGAACGCGACGCCAAGGCCGCCGAGATTGCCATGCTTCTCGACGACTCCGCGCGCCTCACCGAGGACGGCACCTATCCCTCCGCCTAAGGCGCTAGCCTCTAACAACAAGCGCTAAGAACAAGCCGAGGACGCCCGCTAAAAAGCGGGCCTCCTCGGCTTGTTTTCTGCCTGCGCCCCTCGCCTCGTGATAGTTTTCCCATAAGGCACCGTTTACTTAATTGCGAGACTTCCACGAACCAGAGGACGAAGCATGGATATTGAAAAATTCCTCATGACAGCGGTCGGCGTGCTCAGCGTGATTTCCCTTGCCGGTTGGCTCTTCGCTGATTACGAGTGGTCAACCAGGGCCACAACGGTGATGGGGTTTGGGTTCCTAGTCTCAGCATTCCTCAATAAAAGCAGGCAAGACAAAGCTTCTAGCCACCGCCGGGTAGCTGAAGAATCTGCGCAGTAACCGCCCAGCTTCACAACTGCCCTATCTGCCAAACTTAGCGCCGATCCATGCAACGCGAGGGCAAGGTTTTGTCAACTAGGCGCGTTCTTCCATTGCTTCCTCTGGAAGCTCATCCTGCGCCTGCCGCGCGTTATCTGAAATCTCACGCGCCCTCTGTTCCAAGCTCTCCTGGGCGCGGGCCTGGGCTTGGGAGGAGCTATCGGAACGCGGCGGAGCTTGGATGAAACGCTCGGAGTGCAATCCCAGCTGCAGCTCCTTAGCGCGCAGCACCTCGGCATCAATCTTGATGCCGACGATGAGCACCGTGTTCATCAACCACGTGGCCACGAAGACCGCCATGACGGTACTCAATGCACCATAGGCAGTGGCCGCAGCGAGGTACTTCAGGTAGAGGCCTACCAAGCCCCACGACGCGACCGTGCCTACGAGCGCCACCACGGAGCCATAGGTAATCCATCTAAAGCGCCCGGGCCGCACGTTGGGGCTGAAGTGATAAAGCACCGCGATGAGCGTGAGCACCACAACCACAGTGACTGGGAAGCGCAGCCAGTTCCACACCGGGAGGAAGATTCGCACCAAGTACGTGGCGGCATCCTCCAGTCCTACGTTGCGTGCAAGCGGAATCAGCCCCTCATTAAGAACTGCATCACGCAGCAAGTTGGCAAAGAGCACGATCACCGCGCCGACCACAATGACTGCTGTCAGCCCCCACATCAGCGCCCACGTGCGGATGATGCCACGGCCCTCCACCCGGCCGTACACGGTATTGGCTGTCCGCGAGAAGGCCCGCACATATGCCGACGCTGAAAACAGCGAAATAGCCAGCGAGATGATCAGTGCCAACGTGCCCTGCGCGCTGGATCCAATAATCGTGCCAACTACCGTATGGGCTTGTTCTGATAGCGAGCCGGGAACGTATTGCTCAATGAATTCAGACGTCAGCTGCTCCACTTCCGATTGGCGGGAGGAGAAGATGAGCGTGGCGATGGAATAGGCAGCCAGCACCGTGGGCGCAAAAGCCATGAGCGTGAAGTAGGTCATCCCGGCGGCGCGGTCCATGAAAGCATCGTGGAAGAAGTCATTCCACGTGCGGCGGATGACCAGCCCCCAGCTCTCCTTGCGCAGGCGATTACCTTTGGCGAGGGGGTTGCGCTCATCATCGTGTCCCTGGACCTCCAAGACGGTCGGGCCTTTAAACGGCACGATGGTCTCCGGCTCCTCGGCCGGCATAGCGTTGCCTCGGGTCTCCTCTTCGCTCATATCTGACCAGCGTATGCGGCACAGCCCGCATTCAGGGGAAGGACACTCAGGCCACAGGCTAAGCCGTGGTTACACTGGGGAGGCATGACTGAGAAGAACTCCGAGAACAAGATCAACGTAAAGTCCTTCGAGCTTGACCACCGGCTTGTCGACGCCCCCTATATCCGCGTCGCCGACCGCACTGATCTGGGCGGCGGGGTCGAGATTATCAAGTATGACCTGCGCTTCTGCCAGCCCAACAAGGCGCACCTCGGCACCGAGGCAATCCACTCGGTGGAGCACATGATGGCCAACTTCATGCGCAACTACACCGACAAGCTCATTGGTTTTGCCCCGATGGGCTGCCGCACCGGCTTCTACGCCATCACCAACGGCATGGAGCAGGACGAGCTGCTCAGTGCCGTCGAGAGCGCGCTCAATGACATCCTCAACGCCACCGAGGTTCCCGCCGCCAACGAGGTGCAGTGCGGCTGGGGCGCCCACCACTCACTCGAGGGCGCACAGGAGGCCGCACGCGATTTCCTCGCGGCCAAGGATGAGTGGCTTAACGTCATGGCCTAGCCGCTCAGCCACTCCACTTCTTCTTAAATGCTCACGCCCAGCCAGATGGGCTCCGGCTCCAGAGTCACGCCGAAGGCCTTCTGAACCCCGGCGCGGATGTCGCGGGCCAGCGCAACGATATCGTCCGCAGTGGCCTCACCGCGGTTGGTCAGCGCCAGAGTGTGCTTGGTGGACAGCGTTGCCTTCGCACCCGATTCTTCACCCGGGTAGCCCTTGGCAAAGCCGGCTCGCTCGATGAGCCACGCGGCGGAGAGCTTTTCCTTTTCTTCTCCAGATGCGGTGGATGGCACCGCATGTCGGGGCATGCGGTCCGCATCCTCGTCGCCGCGGGCGGCGCGGACTGCTTCCTGGATGGAATCTGCAAGCGCGGGCTCCACGATGGGGTTGGTGAAGAAGGAGCCGGCAGACCAGGTGTCGTGGTCTTCTGGGTCAAGCACCATGCCCTTGCCGCGGCGCAGCTTCAGTACTTCCTCGCGGACGTCGGCCACGGGGCGGCGCTCACCGGGGTTCTGAGTGAGCTGGCCAAAGCGCAAGGGCTTGGACAGGCCGTCGGTGGTCAGCTGGAGCTCAATAGCCAGCACCACGCCGCGCCCGGTGAACTTCAGGTTGGAATAACGGTAGGCCAGCTCCAATTCTTCCGCCGGTACCCACTGTGCGGTCCGGGTGGCGCGCTCGTAGAGATATACCTGCGTGAGGACATCGGAGGTCTCCGCGCCATAAGCGCCGACGTTCTGTACCGGCACGGCACCCGCATTGCCCGGGATCCCGGAAAGGCACTCGATGCCGCCCAGGCCGCAGTCCACGGTCAGGGCCACCACGTCATCCCACACCGCGCCCGCATCAGCGCGCACGAGTCCGTTGGCCACGGTGACGTCGATGTCCTCGAAGTCGAGGATGACCACCACGATATCCAGCTGGCCTTCTGCCACCACGAGGTTGGAGCCGCCGCCGACGACGAGGTAGTCCTGGGAGACGTCGTCAAGCGCGGCCAACGCAGCAATGGCGGCCTCAGCGCTGTCGCAGCGCACCGTCACCAGCGGTGCACCACCGATGCGCAACGTCGTGAGATCGGCGAAGGTGGTCTCGGAATCAAGAGTGACTCCGTCAATATCAGCGAGGGTCAGGAATTTATCTAGCACGTCTACCAAGGTAGTCTGTAACTCATGTCAACCCGTAGCGAAAACACCGTTATCATCAACCAGCCCATCGATAAGGTGCACAAGGCACTGACCACTCGGGAGTACTGGGACTTCATCGTGGCCAAGCTGTCCCCGGAACCGGGTACCGTGCACGAGTTCACCGGCAACACCGCTGTGCTCTACGAGATTCTTCCGACCTCCCTCCTGCCGGAGGCCGTCCGCGCCATGGTCTCCCAGGACCTCAAGGAGAAGCGCACCGTGACCATCGGCGAGTTGGTCGACGATCAGATTTCCGTCTCCTTCACCGCTGACGTCAAGGGCACCCCGGTCGACTTCAAGGGTGACATCACCTACAAGTCCCAGGATGAGACCACCGTTCTGGACTATGTCTCCGAGGTTTCCGTCAACATCCCGATGATGGGCGCTGCCATCGAGCCGAAGGTCGCTGAGGCTCTGCAGGAGCTCTACACCAACGAGGGCAAGCTCACCGAAGAGTGGATCTCCAACAACCTCTAAACAACTCCCTACACCACAGTTGTTGCTATGGCCGATCACGCGCATAACCTGAAAGCTCAGGAAAGCGCTGGTCGGCCTTTTGGCGTTATTACCCGCGGCACCACCAATCCCAACCGCCTGCGCCGCTGCGATCGGTGGATGGTGGCGCACCCGGAAATCTCTTCGCTGCTGCGTTCCTCGGATGAGCCGCTGGCTCTCGACGTCGGCTACGGCGCCTCCCACACCACCACGGTGGAGTGGGCCGGCTGGCTGCGCAGCGTTAACCCGAACACTCGGGTAACGGGCCTTGAGATTTCCCCGGAGCGCGTGCTGCCGCCGCGCGATGGTGTCACCTTTGAGCTCGGAGGCTTCGAGCTGGCCGGCTACCGCCCACAGCTGGTGCGGGCCTTCAACGTGCTGCGCCAGTACGACGTGGACCAGGTAGAGAAGGCCTGGGAGACGGTGACCTCGCGCTTGGCACCGGGCGGCTTCTTCGTGGAGGGAACCTGCGACGAGCTGGGGCGAAGGGCGGCCTGGGTGCTTCTCAGCGCCGCCGGTCCCCGCTCCCTGACCCTCGCCTGGGATCCCTTCGACGTTGAGCGCCCCAGCGATATCGCGGAGCGCCTGCCCAAAATCCTCATCCACCGCAACGTGCCGGGCGAGCCGATCCACGAGCTCTTGCAGGCAGCGGACGCTGCCTGGGACCGTGCCGCCGGCTGGTCTCCTTATGGCCCGCGAGTGCGCTGGCGCATGGCGCGCGAAGAACTCCGGCAATCAGTGCCCATCCATCCGGTGAACCGCCGCCTGCGGGATAACGTGCTCACAGTGGATTGGGACCTCGTAGTTGGCCAACTTTAAGCCCGTGCGCCACACTAGTAGTCATGGCTTCTTCTAAATCTCCCGCCTCGACGGCCTGGAAAATCTTCATCGGCGTGCTCGTGGTACTCCTGCTCATCATCTTGGTAGCGGAGCTCGGCATACGCTGGTTCTTGGGCTCACAGATGAAGAGCGAATTCGCCCAGTCGGCCAAGGAACAAGGCGTGGAGACCTCCGAGGAACCGGAGGTGAGCTTTGGTGCCAGCCCCATGGTCTTTGGTTTGCTCAACGGCAAGATTCCGCAGATGGATATGAAGACCCCGTCCACGCTGAAGATTGAGGGCACCACCATCACCGGCCAGCCGGCCGCTGATGTCCACGTCGAAGACATGACGCTGTCCCAGGAGCCGGTCGCGGGCACCCTGCGGGCCTCGACCACGGTCCCGGATCAATTCCTACTGGCCAGCTTCCAGAAGGCCATTGCTGAGCAGTCCGGCTATGACTCTGTGGGCAACCTCGTGGTGACCGCGATTACCGCCAACGATGCCGAGGATGACCTCGAGGTGGAATTCGCCGGTGGCCTGGCCACGCTCAAGCTCAAGCCGGAGGCTCGCGACGGCAAGCTCGCCATCGATGCGAAGGAGGCATCACTCTTCGGCTTCGACCTGCCGGAGCAGGCAACCTCCGCGATTTCGAATGCCTTGGCCGAAGGCATGGAGGAACAGCTCGCGGGCCAGCAGCTGACCTTTGAGTCCGTGGACGTTGGCGCTGGCGAGCTCACTTTGACCCTCATTGGCCACGACGTTCCAATGAGCGAGCTCGATTCCGCCACCGCACCAGCACAGCAGGCACCGGCTAATTAAGAATTAAGACTCTCCACGGAGAGCTGCGTATCCAAGGGTTCGTCGTCTGGAACGACGGCCCCCGGATCCACCAGACACTGATAGCCCGCCCGCTCTGCAGCACGCACATACTCCGGCAACGGCAGAGCCGAATGCTCAGGAAGAATGAGCCCCAAACGCACGGGCAGCGGGCAGGCCTCGCGGAGGGTGACGAGCTCGGAGAGGAGCGAGGTGGCGTCGCCAAGCACGGCGTCCACCGCGACCCACACCTCTGCGGCGCCTGATTGCACGGTCAGCCGCGCCTCCGCCGCCTTCACCAAAGAGTGGTGGCGCCCGGTGGGATAACCGGCAACGGCAATGACGTGCTCGGCGCCCTCAGCGGCAAGCACGTGATGCGGGGAGACAAGCACTCGCTGCTGCCCCGCCGATTGGTTTCGCACCTCCTCCACGGAGGCCTCAAGCAAATTCAGCATTAGTAGGAATAATCGCCGTTGATGATGGCCTTGAGCTGCGGGCGCACGTCGAACCAGTACACGCCGGTGATGATGGCACCAATCCAGCTGACAAAGGGCAGCGGCAGGTTCATCACCAGGGCGGAACCAAAGAGCAGCCCCACCCATACCCACTTGTTCTGGCGGTCACCGGCGCGGAAAGCGTCCTCCCGCGTCATCGCCGCTAGGACAGCACCGATGAGGGCAAAGAGGGATACCGCCATGAAAATGTACTGCGGTATCGACGCAATAATGTTTAAAAAAGTGTGCATCAAGAAAGACTAACTAGTTCTCGTCAACTACTTCGCCGTCAATGACATCATCATTCGGCTTCGGGGCATAAGGGTTGCGTGGGCTCTGCGGCTGCTGGGCATGCTTGCCCTCCGCGCGCTGCTCCTTGGCGTTGTTGATAGCGCCCTGCACACCCTCACGGGTCTCGGTGAAGGCGGTGTTGAAATCCTCACGGGCCTTCTCAAAAGACTCCGAGTTGCGGGTCTCACGCGCTGCGGAGGACACGGACTCCCCCAGGTTCTTCGCCGTGGAGGTCACGCGGTCGAAGAAGGACTCTTCCTTCGCGGTGCCATCACCCATGCCCGCCGCATCGGCGGCGCGGGCAATGCGATCCGCCTGCGCACTCTGGGCCTGGTTCTGGCGCTCTTCCTTGAAACGGCCACCAAAATCCTTGGCCACATCAAAAGCAGAGGAACCGGCATTCTTGATTGAGTCAAATACGGACATGGTCGTCACTCCTTGTTAGACGCCAAAAAGCAGATGATTAACAGTGTAGATAACCAACCCAGCCAGTGCACCCACGACCGTGCCGTTCAGGCGAATGAACTGCAGGTCCTTGCCCACCATGAGCTCGATGTTCTCGGAAGCCTCCTGGGCATCCCAGCGCTTAATGGTCTCTGGAATAATCGCGATGATCTCCGGTGCAAACTTCTCCACCGCGTAGCGCGCGGCCTTATCCACCAGCTCGTTGGCCTGGGTCAGGAACTCCGAATCCTCTAGCAGACGGTGCGCCAATTCCTTCACCTTGGCGGTGATCTTCTGGCGCAAGAAGGACTCCGGGTCGGTGAGCTGTTCAATGAGCGTGGAGGAGACCGTCGCCCACATTGCCGCCGGGGCCTTCTGCGCCTGATCGGAGGCCAGCATCTCCTGCTTGATTCCCTCGATTCGCCCGCGCATGTCCTCATCCCACTGCAGGTCCGAAGCCAGCTTCGACAGGTTGCGGCGAATGGCCAGGCGGGCTTCGTGGTTGCCGTTGCGGCGGACCTCATCGGCGAATTCCACGAGCTCGGCGTAGACCTTCTCCCCCACCATCTCGCGGGCAAAGCGCGGCGCCCAGCCGGGCATGCGCTCATCGATGGCGGTGACCACGGTGGATTCCATTCCGAGGATCTTGCCGTGTGCCCAGTCAATCAGGTCATCCTCCAGCGGCCGCGCCTTGCCTTCGGCGATATAGCCCTCCAGCAGACGGCCCAGCGGCGGACCCCACTCCGGCTCTGCCAGACGGTCCATGACCTGGGTGCGGATGAACTGCTCCGCCTCCGCTGGGTCTAGGTCTGCGACCACGCTGGCTGCGCGCTCACCAATCCACGCGGAGACCTCCTCCGCCCGCCCAGGCTCCACGCCCTGGCGCGCCAGCCACAGCGGTATCTCTGCCTCCCGCACCTTGGCGCTGAGTGCATCCGCGGTGAGGAAGTTCTCCTCAACGAAGTCCTTGAGCGCATCACCCACGCGGTCCTTGTTGTTGGGGATGAGCGCGGTGTGCGGGATGGGCAGCCCCATGGGCCGGCGGAACAGCGCGGTCACTGCGAACCAGTCCGCCAGTCCACCGACCATTCCTGCCTCCGCTGCCGCGCGCACGTAGCCCACCCAGACGGGAGCCCCGCTTGCCGACGCCTGCCACCACGAGCACCCCAGAAAGATCACCGCCGCAGCAATCAGGAAGGACAGCGCAATCGCCTTCCAGCGGCGCAGGTCCGCCCGGCGCGCCTCCTGGTTTCCTGGCTGCGGCACAAACGACGTCTGCGACGCCGACGTTTCCCGAGCCGGCTCAAGCCCTGCGTCTGCGCGGTGCGTCATGGGTGGTTCTCCTTGGGGTGTCAAAGACGAAGTGAAGCTTCGTTCTCTAACACTAGTGCGCATAGGAGACACACTCGGCCGCCGCATCAGTACTCGCAACGAATTCGCCCTGAAGCCCTAACCCGCATGCTGGAAACACCAGGTATGGCGTTCTGAGGACAACGAACTGTGAAACAATCAAAGAATTAGTAGATAGAACAATTCACACGAATTGGTAATGCTTTATGTCTAGTACTTCAGAAATTCTCAATTCTATTACGCCGAAACAAAACTCCAAGGTCAACAGCCTTAATGCTGCAATCTGGCAGACTGCCGATGACTACCTACGCCTTATCGTCCCCGCGGAAAATTACGGTGATTACATCATCCCGTTCACAGTGCTCCGCCGACTCGAAGGACGCTTGGAATCCACCAAACAGGGCGTACTTGACCTCGTTCACCGTGAGAACGCGAAGGGGACAGACCCCGCAATCGTCGCCCTCAAGATCGAGAACCTGTTCAAACTCCGCTTCTGGAACACATCTGAACTGTCACTAGAGCGCTTGGCAACGTCAGATGACGCTCTCAAGCCAGGATTGAAGCAATATCTCAACACCTTCTCCCCGAACATTCTTGAGGTTTGGGATGCGTTCGAGTTTGACAAACTCATCGATTTCCTCGACCGCAATAATCAACTGTGGAATGTGGTTAACCATTTCGCATCCATCGACATGTCTGATGAAGCGCTCCAGGACCAGACGATGGGTGACATCTTTGAGAACCTGATGTACCGCTCCTTCGCCCGCAAAGCGAAAGATGCCGGTGAGTTCTACACCCCACGCGATGCGATCCGTCTGATGACTTCCATCTTGTTTACCTCAGATGACACCGAGTTAGAGGAAGACGGCATTATCCGTTCCGTCTATGACCCAACTGCCGGTACATGCGGCATGTTGATCGCTGCTCGTGACGCGCTTCGTGCAATCAACCCAGGCATTGAGGTTGTTATTGCCGGACAGGAGTTGAAGGAAGCTTCCTTCGCAATGGGCAAGTCCGACCTGCTCATGCAGGGTTTTAAAGACCCAGAGGTGCTCAAGTTCGGTAACTCACTGACTAACGATCAATACGCCGGTGACACGTTCGACTACATCATGGCGAACCCTCCCTACGGCACATCCTGGAAGGCGTTCCAAAAGGACGTTAAGAAACTGCAAGACCAGGGCGATCCCCGTTTTGCTGAAGGTCTACCCGCTGTCAGTGACGGACAGATGCTGTTTTTGATGCACATCGCGCACAAACTTGCGCCGGCTGATGGAGCCACGAAGGGCGGGCGGGCTGCTGTTGTTACAAACGGCTCCCCACTTTTTACGGGTGATGCCGAATCCGGCCCGGACAGCATCCGCAAATACCTCATCGGTGCACAAGGCGGGACTGAAGTTCTTGACGCGATTATTGCGCTACCAAATGACATGTTCTACAACACCGGCATTGCCACCTACGTCTGGATTTTGGACCAGAACAAGGAACCGCGTCGCCGTGGCAAGATCCAGTTCATCGACGCGACCGATATTTGTGCTCCGATGCGTAAGAACATGGGACAAAAGCGGGTCGAATTTTCAGAAGACAATATCCGCGAGATTACGAAGATTTACAAGGATTTCGCGGAATCCGAGCACTCCCTCATCGTCACCGCTGATGAGCTCACGTACCGGGACGTACCGATGTTTAAGGTGGCGCACTACGCCGTAAACGTGACTGACGAGACCGTTTCAGAAGCCATGAAGCACAAGTCCGCTTTTCCAGAACACGAAAACGTCATCCGCGAGATGCAGGGACGCGATTACAACGATCTGCCAAAAGCGCTGAAGGCTTCCGCCAAGTCGCACGGGGTGAAAATGGGCGCGCCACTGCTTCGCCACATCATGAAATCATTGGCTGCGGAAGATGAGAACGCGCCCGCATCCCTGGACGAGAAGGGGAATCCGGTTGTAGATACATCTTCGAAGGTGATTGAGCGCGTGCCGTACCTAGAAGACGTATCCGAGCACATGGAGCGTGAAGTGTTGCCGTTCGTACCAGATATGCAGTGGGATGAGTCCTTAGCGAAGGTGGGAACGGAACTGCCACTGACCCGTTTGTTCTACAAACCGGAAGAGTCGCGCTCCTTGGAAGAGTTGGACGCAGATATTGCTGCCTCCCTGGAACGTATTTACGCAATGTTTGGGGAGGTACGTTCAGATGACTGAGTTCCAGCCAAGCAAGTTGGGGTTAATCTCCGCAATCTTGCAATCGAATGTCGATAAAAAATCAAAGCCGGATGAACCCGCTGTCGAACTGTGCAATTACACGGACGTTTACTACAACGACACAATCACAGCGGATTTAGCTTTCATGAAAGCAACCGCTTCCCCGGATCAGATTGAGAGGCTCCGGTTGTCCGAGGGTGATGTCATTATCACAAAGGACTCCGAAACAGCGGATGATATCGGCATCCCTGCATACGTAGATTCAACTCATGATTCGCTCGTCTGTGGTTATCACTTGACAATTCTTCGTGCTCATCCCCAAAAAGCTTTCCCAAAGTTTCTCTACTATTCGATGCTCACTAGGGAGACCGGCGAATACTGGGAAAAGCGAGCAAACGGAGTTACTCGTGTCTCGATTCCCCAGCAAGTAGTTTCGTCATTGACAATTCCACTTCCCAATCTCGAGACCCAGCACCGTATCGCGGATTACCTCGATAAGGAAATCAGCGAGATGGACGCGATGATCGAAGAGTTCAAGGAGCTGGTCCGGAATCTCCGTGCTAGAAAGCCAATGCTAATCGACAACCTCCTTGCGGGTTTCCCGGTCGCACCATTAGCACTTTCCTGGAAGGTAGTCGATTGCCTTCACATTACAGCTCCTTTTATTGACAGTGGTAAAAACTATTTGGTGAGTATTGAGCAACTCGGTTCCGAGGATCTCATCTTGGATGGTGCAAATCGAACAGATAGCGGTACCTTCTCGAACTTGCGGGAGGGCGAACGAAAGCCCTCCCCAGGTGACGTGATCATGAGTCGAAATGCAAGTGTTGGAAAATCATCAATTGTAAAGGAGTCTGACCCACCAATTGCGTTAGGGCAGGATGTGGTGATTTTCAAAAACAACGAAAAGAACGACTCTCGTCTACTGTTTTACTTTCTGCAATCCAATGCACTTAAGCAAACAGTCGATATGAATACAGTAGGTTCCACTCTGAAGCGGATAAATGTGAGTTCCATCAAATCTCTTCCTTATCCGGTTCTGGCTTTAGAAGTGCAGCAGTCGATCGCTGATCGATTGCGACGAGAAACCTCCAAAATGGACTCCCTCATCGAGGAATCCACTCGACTCATCGAGAACCTGAAAGCACGTAAGACAGCTCTGATCACTGAAGTCGTTACCGGGCGAAAAGAGGTCTAATCATGGTGAACCCAGTCCACGAAGAAGCAATGGAAGAGACTATCTGTCGAGCCCTCAATAACCAAGGCTGGATTTGGAATAAGGGAGACAACGACAAGGGTTTCTCCCCCGAACTGGGATTGTTTCCTGAAGACGTGCTCCACTGGCTGAAAGCCCAGTACCCCGAGAAATATGAGCGGGCTATCCCGCCGACTGCGAACGACGCGGAACGTCAGTCCCGCGAACGCCGACTGCTCAATCGCCTGAAAAAAGAGCTCGATTCCACTCCGCTGTTGGACGGAATCAGTAAAAAAGTCAATGGTGGACTTCTCGGCACTTTGCGAGATGGTTTCTCATTCACCCAGACGGATCTTGGCACCGTCAATTTCCCGGACATGGCGGGATTCTTCCCTTACGACCCGGCGAAAACGGACGTTATCGAGAAGGCGAAAGACAACCGCCTACGTGTGCTCCAACAAGTACACTTCGAAAAAGGTGACGGTAATGAAATTGACCTTGTTTTGTTGGTCAATGGAATTCCCGTCATCACGATGGAACTCAAGACAGACAACACTCAAACCATCGATGATGCTGTTCGTCAGTACAGGCAGGATCGTAAACCGAATAAGGCGAAGCGCCCGCTGCTCAACCCTGGACGCTGCCTTGTCCACTTCGCGGTGTCTTCTCGCGAGGTCTTGATGACCACCGAGTTGAAGGGTGCGGAAACGGTTTTCCTCCCGTTCAACCAGGGAACCGAAGAAGGGCGCGCGGGCAACCCCGACAACCCGAAAGGCTATAACGTTTCCTATCTCTGGGAATGGGTCTGCTCGCCGGATCTACTGTTGCGCATCCTAAAGGATTACGCGCTGTGGGAGCCGTCCTCGAAAGGAAATGAAGGACGCTTAATCTTCCCGCGTTTCCACCAGTTGCGCTCTGTAGAGCGAGTCACCGCCGATGTTGTCGCAAACGGAACAGGCAAGCGCTATCTCATTCAGCACTCTGCTGGTTCTGGAAAGACAAAAACAATTGCGTGGATGGCGCACCGCGCGAACAAGATGATCCACACGGACGGCACGAAACTGTTTGATTGTGTCATCGTCGTGACTGACCGCACTGTACTGGATAAAAACGTCGCTGATGGGCTTTCGCTACTCCAGGCTTCCGAGGGCATGGTCATCAACATCACCAACGATGCCACGTCCAAGTCGGAGAAACTCAATCATTATCTAACCCAGGGCAAACGAATTTTATCTTGTACGCTGCAAACCTTCCCCGCGCTGGCGCAGACGATTGATCGTTCTCCGAAATTGCGGAAGGGCCTGACCCCCGGAAAGTAGACACGTCGG